>CAYWND010000534.1:0-2505 GCA_964459085.1 uncultured Oceanibium sp.
CAGCGAGGTCTTGCCGTGGTCGACATGGCCCATGATGGTGATGACCGGCGCACGCGGCGTCAGGTCTTCGGCCTTGTCTTCCTGGGTTTCGATCACATCCTCGACATCCGCATCCGAGACGCGCTGTACGCGGTGGCCGAACTCTTCGACAATCAGGGTCGCGGTGTCGGCGTCGATGGTCTGGTTCTGGGTCGCCATGATGCCGTTCTGCATCAGCGTCTTGACCACGTCCGCGACCCGTTCGGTCATCCGGTTGGCCAGTTCGCTGACAAGGATCGCGTCGGGCACCTTGACGTCGCGCATGACCTTTTCGCGCGGTTCGTTGCTGGCGCCCATCATCTTGCGCTTTTCACGTTCCTGCCGACGGCGCATGGCCGCGACCGAGCGCTGGCGTCCGCCTTCGCCCGTGGCCTGGCTGATGGTCAGCTTGCCCGAGCGGCGGCGGTCGTCGCCGCCCTTGCCACCCTTGGGACGGCGATCTTCCTGCTGGCGTTCGGGTGCGCGGGTCTGCTTGCCCGGTCCCTTGCCGGCCTCGGCGCGGGCGGCGGCGGCCTGCGCGGCGGCGGGGTCAACCGGGGCCTCGGCCGCCGGTTTGGCAGGTTTCTCGGTTTTCTGGCGCTGGGCGGATTCGGCCTTGGCGCGCTCTTCTTCTTCGCGGCGCTGGCGGGCAATCTCGCGTTCCTTGGCCTCGCGCTCGGCCTGTTCCTTTTCGGCGCGGAGGCGGTCCATTTCCGCCTTGCGGGCCTCTTCCTCGGCCTTCAGTTGAGCGGCGCGATCGGCTTCCTGAGCCTGCGCGGCCTTGACCGCGCGCAGACGACGCTCGCGCTCGGTGTCCGACAGGGACCGGTCAGCACCCGCCTTACCGGACGCTGCGCCGGCGCCAGCGGCACCCGGTTTCTTGGGGACGACGACACGCTTGCGCTTGCGCTCGACCGTGACGGATTTGGACCGCCCATGGCTGAAGCTTTGGCGCACATGACTGGTCTCGGTCCCGCCGCCGCGCAGGCCGAGTGTCTTGCCCTTGTCTGTGTCTTTCGTGTCGCTCATGCGTCTTTCAAACCTTTCAGGAGCTTGCCGCCCCCTATGTCGGCCGACCGGAGTGTCAGCCTGGATTACGTCTCAACCCTGTAAGTCGTGCTGACTCATACCTGATGAGTCTGCTGAGTCCACCCGCAATCAGCGCGGCATGTATCACACGATCACGACCAAAGGCCATGCCCAATTCCTGTGCGCTGAGCACGTCGAAATAGGCGTTTTTGCCCCGCGGCGGGCGCAAGCGGGACTTTTCCCGATCAGATCCGTCGGAAGCCTGGAGCAGGCAGACCGCCTGTTCCTTGACCAGCGCCGTCTTGGTCTTTTCCAGACCGGCCAGCGCTTCGCCCGCCTTGCGGGCCAATGATATAAGCTCGATCACCCGGGCTGCAAGAAGCTGGGTCACCTGGAGGGGCAGATCTGGCGCAACCGTAACAGATTTCCGCGCAGCGCGCGAAAACAGGCCCTTTCCGACCGCTTTCTCAAGGGCACGGGGGTCGGCAGACACCCAGATGCCGCGACCCGGCAGGCGTTCCAGAAGGTCAGGGACGATCCGGTCGTCGGGGCCGACGACAAAGCGGATCAGGTCGGACTTGTCGCCCGACCTGCCGGTTGCGATGCACCTGCGTTCAGGCGCATCCCGATCTTTCCGTTTGCCGCCGCGCGTCAAACCCGGTTCCCCCGACTGCGCAGGTCATTAGACCTGCGGCTCCTCGGCTGCGACGTCGCCCTCTTCGCCTTCGGCCAGGGCGGCCTCTTCTTCTGCGGCCTGGGCGTCCAGTTCCTCTTGCGTGATCCAGCCAAGTTGCAGGCGCGCAGTCATGATCAGGTGCTGAGCCTCTTCCAGGCCCATGTCAAAGCTTTCCAGAAGGCCCTCGTCCTTGACCCGCTTGCCCTCTTCGTTGGTGGAGTAGCCGCCGGCCAGTTCCCAGTCGGCGCAGCGCGCGAACTCGGCCAGATCCAGGATCCCGTCCTCGGCCAGTTTCTCGATCATCTGCGGGGTCAGCCCGTCAAAGGCGAACAGATCGTCCTGCACGCCCATCCCTCGGGCCTTCTCGATGGCCTTCTGGTTGATCTCTTCCAGGCTTTCGCGGGCGCGGGCCTGCAATTCGTCGGCCGTTCCCTCGTCAAAGCCTTCGATGGCCAGCAGTTCGTCAACCTCGACATACGCGACCTCTTCGAGTGTCTCGAAGCCTTCCGAGACCAGAAGCTGCGCAACCATTTCGTCCACGTTCATGGTTTCCATGAACATGGCCGAGCGTTCGGCAAACTCGCGCTGGCGGCGTTCGCTTTCCTCGGCTTCGGTCATGATGTCGATGTCAAAGCCGGTCAGCTGGCTGGCCAGGCGCACGTTCTGGCCGCGCCGACCGATGGCCAGCGAAAGCTGATCGTCGGGCACGACAACTTCGATCCGCTCGGCATCTTCGTCAAAGACGACCTTGGTCACTTCGGCGGGTTGCAGCGCGTTGACCA
>CAYWND010000535.1:0-2505 GCA_964459085.1 uncultured Oceanibium sp.
CCGCAATGTACGAGGTGGTGCGCCCCCGAGACGGCCAGGAATACACCACAGGCACACCCTGGTAGTTCATGTCATACGCCATCTGCGCCGCGCGCTTGACCGCCTCTTCGAAACTGACATTGAACCCGTGAACGAAAAGAAAGATCTGACTGGATCTTCTCCCTGCGACATCCCGTTGCAGGTCGCCAAAGAACGTGTCCTGTTCCATCGGCGCGATGGATTGCAACACGATGTGTCTGATCGGATTTTCGGCAAACTCCAACCGAAAGATGGACGGCGCATCCAGCGCGCCCGGCCTGTGCGTCTTGGGCACCGTGACCGAAGCGACGCCGTATTCCAACTCGCCCCTTTCGGCCCCGTAAAACCGAGAAGGATAGGACAGGCCGGTTCGGGCCCTGTCGGTGCCGTAATAGACATCAACAACCGAATAGTCGTTCCCCGCCACCTGCTCGGCGGTATCGTCAGGCCGCGGCTTGTCGATGCCATCGCGGGCAAACACCTTGGGCTTTCCCTGGCGGCTGATTTTCAGGCGTGTGATCCAGCTTGTTGTTTCGGCCACCCAGGACTTCGGCATCCCGCCTGACCGCTGTTCGTCGGCCAGTGCCTCGAGCAGATCGATAGCGCGGTCGATCTGGCCCAACTTCAGGCTGAGGTTGATCGCTTCGAAAAAGAATGGCGCTGGATCCCGCAGCAGCATGTCGCGATGGGCCTGGGCATACCCCGCCAGATCGATCCGTGCCGCCAGCGCCTCGTCCAGCCGTTCCGCCGCGATCAGGCGCTCGACTTTCAGCTTCATCAGATCAAAAATTGCGCGGGTGTCCGGGCTATCCTGCGCCACCAGATCGGCAATTGCACTTTCAACGTGTTCGGGCGTGGCCTCTTCAGCACGACCTACAAAGAACGGGAGCGCCGCCGCCGGTACCTGGAGTGTCTCCGTCATGTGTTTGGGTGGTCCATCGGTCTGAGTTCACTCGCCCCGCAGCCGCCGGCGGAAATCACTGCGTGCGGTGTCCACCCGATCCTTGATCTCGGCTCTCAACGACTGCCGCAACTGCTGCACTCGCGTGCGCATCTGATCCGGTGCGTTGCGCTGGATCGATGCGGTCGATTGCGCCATGCTGGGGCCGACCACGTTCAAGCCGGTCTTCTGGCTGATCGCACCGATCACCCAGAACTGTTCCGGCGCGGCATAGGCCCGCAAGGTCAGGAACGGGATGCGGAAATAGCCGCCATCGCCCCAGGCCTCGCCCCAACTGTTGCGCGCGATCCAGTGCTCATTGTCCAGATCGTAGCCCACGATCAGCATGCAATGTCCGACATCATCCGGTCCTTGCGCTGCGCTGGGCGGCGGTGCCAGTCCCGTATCGGCAGCCGCATCATAATATTCCCGCGGCATAAAAGTCGTGAACACCACTGGCAACCCACGGGCTGTGGCCTGCATGACCGCCTCGCCCAGCGGGGTCATCGCGAATTCGATTGCCTGATGGCGCAAGGCATTCTGATAGCACTCGATGGGTGGCTTCTCCGACACCTTGTCCGGGTGGTTCGGCCAAAACGTCTCTTCGCACACACCATGGGCCAGAACGCCCGCCAGCACATGCGACAGGCAGGTGCCCGCATCGACATCTGTACACTCGCCCAGATGGCGCGCGTTGTAATAGGCAAACAGGCGCGACAGGTCGATATGGGTCAACTCGTCCCGGCGTTGCAGATATTCCAACTCCCCCACCACAGCATTGGCGGCACAGGCGCCGATCGGCCCCTGATCCTCGACCGGAGAGCACCACGCGCGCAGATCAACCTGGCGTGGCAATTCCATGGCGTCGGGCACAAGTTTGGGCGCGTGCACAGGCTGCTTTTCAAGGACGCATCCATCCAGGCGATAGCGGGACCAATCCTCAGGCATCATAGGTCTCCGGACAGATCATCAAGGGCAAGGCTCGTTTGGGAAATGGTTCACGTGAAGCGTCGCAACCCCGGGAACATTGATATGACATCCGCCATCGTAACTGGCGGAATAATTCTCGATCCCGGCTGGCGAGGTGGCGGTATAGGTCAGAAAGTTGCCGTTGAAGCGGCCTTGCAGGGTGACCAAACCAAATCCGGGGACAAACCCCTCGCCCTCCATCGCGCCATCGGGACTGACCTCGACAACCCATTCCAGCAGATCTCCGTTCGGGGGGACTTCCTGGATCCAGATACCACTTAGGTATTCGTAGACCGGGATCTGTGGCGTTTGGTTCAGCATCTCTTGAACGCGCTGCCGGGTCTGTTCCTGCAGCGAATCCGTGAGGCCCGAGTTAACGTTCCCGCCCGCGCCGCGATTGTCGTCAACGATGACTGTGCCGCGAACGCTCTGAAAAGGGTCCTCTTGTTCCTGAACGGCCGCAATGATGACGACCAGCACCGCGACTGCGCCGACAATAATGCCGACCTTGCGCTTGTCGGGCGCCTTGGTCCCGTCCCCGCCAACCGGGTCAGGAGTTGGCGGTTTCGGCTTTGGTT
>CAYWND010000536.1:0-2504 GCA_964459085.1 uncultured Oceanibium sp.
CCGGCGCAAGCCGCGGGACAGCGCCACAGAGAACAGACCGCCGCGCGTGCGCGGTAAGGGTGAAACGGTGGGGTAAGAGCCCACCGCGGGACCGGCAACGGGACCGGCACGGCAAGCCCCGCCGGGAGCAAGGCCGAATAGGGATCGCGCGGGCCGCAAGGCCCAGGGGGCCTCCGCCCCGAGCAGGTCCGGGTAGGCTGCTCGAGCCGTCTTGCGAAAGGCGGCCCAGATGAATGGTCATCGGGGATCTTCGGGTCCTTACAGAATCCGGCTTACAGGCCATCCGCATTTTCGCAAACCACTGGCGACAGAGGGATGGCGGGCTAGAGAATGTTTGCGCCCTCGTCCACAGGGTCGAGGTCTTGCGCTGCGGGTTGTGGCGGCTTGATCTGAACCTTGGCGGGCATCACGCTGCCCAGCCCGGACATCGGGATGGTGGCTGCGGCTGGATTGGCAAAGGGCGATCCCGTCGGGGTCGGCTGGGCAAGCGGAAACACCGGTTCCGCGTCACCGCGAATATCGCGGGCCAGCGCCCGGTGCGGGGCGGCTGCATTTCGGATCTGAGCAAAGCGATTGGTCACACGTGCCACAAAGGCCGACCATTTCTCTTCGTTCAGGGCGATGCCGACGCCAAAATCCGCGGCGGCAAAGCCGTTCTGGTAGGATTGCTTGCCCAGCAGCACCGAATGATAGACCGAGTGCCCGAACAGAAGGGACGACTGCAGGTCATAGTCCGTTGGCAATCTGTGGCGCCAGATCTCCAGGTTTTCGGCCAGCGTATCGGGCACCTCCAACCCTTCGCGCGCATCAATCCAATAAGGGTCGTCGACGCGGTTCCCCAGCGCATAGTGCAGGCAGATAAAGTCCCGCACCTCGTCATAATGCGCCGAGATCTGGCGGTTATAGCGGGCGCGGATCGGTTCCGGCATGTCGGCCGAGGGGAAGTTGTCGATCAGGTACCTCGTGGCGATGTCGATCATGTTGATCGCGGTGGACTCCAGTGGCTCGATAAAGCCGCCGGACAGGCCCATGGCCACGCAGTTTCCGATCCAGGCGTGGCGGTTTCGGCCGATGCGCATCGGGATGATCCGCGGTTCGGCATCCTTGTGATCGGGGTCCAGGTGCGCCAGAAACTCGGCGCGCGCTTGATCGTCGGTGCGATGCGCGCTGGAAAAGACATAACCGGTGCCGATCCGGTTATATAGAGGGACGCGCCAGGCCCAGCCCGCGCCGAGCGCTGTGGATCTGGTCACCGGATCGATGGTGCCGTCGGCGCCATGCGGTATCTGCACGGCCATGGCGCGGTCGTTGGCCAAGTAGCGGCTGTAATCCACGAACTCGGCACCCATGATCTGATTGATGATCAGGCCTCGAAAGCCGGTGCAGTCGATCACCAGTTCGGTGTCATGTCGGCCGGTTTCCTTGAGGTTGATGGCCGAGATGTTTCCCGCCTCGTCCTGATCGGCGCCAACCATATCGTCCAGCAGATGTTCGACCCCGCGGGCGGTGCAGGTGTCGCGCAACAGGCGGGCGAACCGTCCGGCATCCAGGTGATATGCAAAGGTGCCCGCCTCGGCATAGGGTTTGGCGCCCAGCGGGCGCGGACCCTTGCCCTCGACCAGCAGACCCAGCGCGGGCGTCACAAGATCGGCAAAGGATAGGTCACCTGCACCGTATCTGAGGAAGTAGTGCGCGATGTCGACCCCATCGATCGATGATGGCCGGGTGAACGGGTTGATGTACGAGATCGGCGTGCCGTCCCGGTCGACGTTCCAGCCATCGAACATCACGCCAAGCTTGAAGGTCGCGTTACAGGCCTTGAAGAAATCGCGTTCGCTGATCCCGCCCTCGATCAGCGATCGGGGCATGCCTGGCACCGTTGCCTCGCCCACGCCGACGGTGGGGATCGAGGGGGATTCGATCAGGGTCAGGTTCGGGCCGCCGGGGCGACCGGCGCGGACCTTTGGTGCGGCGTTCAGCAAAAGGGCGGCGAACCAGCCCGCGGTGCCGCCGCCAACGATGGTAATCTGCTTGATCGGTCTGGCCATCATCCCCCCAACGCTGGGCCGAGTATGGCCGGTGCGTTGGGGAAATCAAGGTTTCGAGGCGGGAGCCAGGGGGCTGTTATGGGGCGCCGGGTCGGGTCTTGCGGCAGGCAAACAGGATGACCGGGGTCTGATCGTCCGCTGGGCCGGCAAACGCTGCGAAGGGGTCCGAGCGATCCAGGACCGCCCACAGACCGGCGCTTTCGAGCCGCGAGATCTCATCGGCAAAGCCCTGCGCCTGGTAGGTCGGGGCAACCACGTTGAAGATCAACGGCGCACCTGGCGCCAGGGTCTCCAGGATATGCGACAAGGCGGCGGGTGGTGCGTGACCCGGCCCAAAGCTGCCAATGCACAATGCCCCGGCGAAGGGCGCGCCGGGCAGGGACAGCGGTTGGCCCAGGTCGGCCTGACGCAGATCGGCATAGGCCCCGGTCCGCGCGGCCACGGCCAGCATCTGGG
>CAYWND010000537.1:0-2502 GCA_964459085.1 uncultured Oceanibium sp.
GTGGCGGTCATGCAGTCTTCGTGGATCAGACCGGCCTTGCGCAACTCGCGCATTACAACCGGCACGCCGCCGGCCTCGTAGAGGTCCTTGGCAACATAGGTGCCGCCGGGTTTGAGATCGACGAAATAGGGCGTATCCTTGAAGATCTCGCACACGTCATCAAGAAAGAACTCGATCCCCGCCTCGTGCGCGATGGCGGGCAGGTGGAGACCCGCGTTGGTCGATCCGCCCGTGCAGGCGACGACTCGCGCCGCGTTTTCCAGGCTCTTGCGGGTCACGACATCGCGGGCACGAATATTTTTCTCCAGCAGATGCATGACCGCTTGACCGGAGGCCTCGGAATACTGGTCGCGGGATTCGTACGGCGCGGGGGCACCGGACGAGTTGGGCAGCGCCAGGCCGATCGCTTCGGACACGCACGCCATGGTGTTGGCGGTGAACTGACCGCCGCAAGCGCCCGCCGAGGGACAGGCGACACGTTCCAGAACATCCAGTGCCGCGTCCGACATCTGGCCGTTCTGGTGCCGTCCGACCGCTTCGAACATGTCCTGCACGGTCAAATCGCGGCTGGCAAAATCGGCGGGCACATCCGCGCCCTTGGGCGCCTTGCCCGGCAGGATCGAGCCGCCATAGATGAACACGCTGGGGACGTTCAGACGGACCATGGCCATCATCATGCCCGGCAGTGACTTGTCACAGCCCGCAAGTCCGACAAGCGCGTCATAGCAATGCCCGCGCATGGTCAACTCGACCGTATCGGCAATCGCCTCGCGGCTGGCCAGCGACGAGCGCATGCCTTCGTGACCCATGGCGATGCCGTCGGTCACGGTGATGGTGGTGAACTCGCGCGGGGTGCCCATCGCGGCCTTGACCCCCAGCTTGACGGCCTGGGCCTGGCGATTGAGGGCGATGTTGCAGGGTGCCGCCTCGTTCCAGCAAGTGGCGACGCCGACCAGCGGCTGGTGAATTTCGGTGTCCGACAAGCCCATAGCATAAAGGTATGACCGGTGCGGCGCGCGTTCCGGCCCCTCGGTCACATGACGGCTGGGCAGTCTGGATTTGTCGAAACGGCTGGCATCCATTGCGGGCGCTCCCTGGGATTTGGTGTGGTTGCGTCAGCCTTATTCGAGGGGGCGGGGATTCTCAAGCGCGTCAAGCCAAGGAGCGGATCCCCGTGGGGGTTCGGGGATCCGCGCTGCAATCGCCCCGAGGGTGGTGGCCGCAGGGCGGTTGCAGGTCTGTGGGCCGGGGTGTGCCAGCCTTGGTCGTGATGTCTGCTCAGGCTGCCCGACCACCACTCAATCAGGGGGCCGGCGCTGCCGCTTCTGGTTCGGGGCCGGTTGCCGGCAAAGCAGAGTCGCCACGCAACCGGACTGCTCTCCCGAACAGAACCCAATTTTTCAGGCGGGTATGTAGCCAAACCGCTTTGAGAAGCCCACATACGGACCTTGTGTCCCGCGATCACGCTATGACGTTGCGTCAATAGCTGCGAATTAATCCACTGCCCATCGCCCGGATCGCAGCCGAGATCCGATCCGTTGCCCCAAGCTTGCCGAAAATCCGGCGAATGTACGCGTCGACGGTATGCGGTGACAGGCCAATAATCTCGGCAATAACGCCGTTGGACTTGCCGCGCGCCACCCATTGCAGGATCTCGGCCTCGCGCGCCGAGAGGTCCGGGTAGGGTGGCAAGGTCGATGACACCATCTTGCAATATGTGAGGTGCCCGATCTGCGTCACCATCTGAAATTCACGCATCTGCGTGACCGCAAGACCGGACTCGATGTTGTCCAGCGGGATCATGAAACACCCCTGACGCCCGCCGGGACCGAACACCGGAATCGCAAGACCGTCATCGAAGCCAGCCGCCTGGAACGTGTCGTGAACCTTGCGCTCGGCCGCGGTCAGCTTGCGCGCCGTGATCAGGCGGGACCACATGGCCGGATGGTGTCCCTGAAGGGCGCGGGGCGGAACGGGGTCGGACATATAGTGCTTTGCGCGGATGTAGTCGTGCAGCCAATCTTCGGGAAAGCCGTCTGCAACGACACGTATCCGGCCTTCGTCCGGGGTACCCATCGGCGGAATGTGCAGATAGAGCACCGCGTGCAGGTCATAGCCGCGAAAGTACTCGAGCACGGCATGCCACAGCGCCTCGGGCCAGGACGCTGCGTGGCTTGCCGAAAGAAAGGACCTTAGCCGGTCAGTTGTATCGCCGTCTGCCATGGTGGCGCCTTTCGCACAACCGCGGGGGCGCAAGCGCGCGGTCATAATACCGCGAATGGCCCGTTTTCGCGAGTGCAAACAAGGGGCGCAGGAATTGTGCAGGGCGCGCAGTCATGCCTATATCTCCGTCAGAGGCAGTTCGGGACAGACCGGAATGAGACAATATTCTGCGGACCAGGCGGCGCGCATCGCCCGCCCCGCACCCTGGCGGATGATCCTGTGCCTGATGGCGGCAGCCCTGGGCCAGGTGGTTGCGGTGGTCGCCCTGTTCGGGCTGGT
>CAYWND010000538.1:0-2502 GCA_964459085.1 uncultured Oceanibium sp.
AAAGCAGATGTCCTGGCTGTCGGGCTTGTCCGCCACCACCAGCCCGAACTCCCGTGCCAGCGCCCGCGTCTCGGCCTTGGATCTCAGATGCCCCAGCGGGAACCGCAGATAGTCCAGCTGATCCTGCGTGGTCGAGAACAGGAAATAGCTCTGATCCCGCTCGGGGTCCGCCGCCCGGTGCAATTCGGCCCCCGCCGCCCCGTCAAAGCGCTGGATGTAGTGCCCCGTCGCCATGCAATCCGCATCCAGATCCTTCGCCGTCTCCAGCAGATCGCGGAACTTCACCCGCTCGTTGCAGCGGATGCACGGCACCGGGGTCGCGCCCGCCAGATAGGCATCCGCGAACTCGTCGATCACGCTCTCGCGGAACCGGTTCTCGTAATCCAGCACGTAGTGCGGGAACCCCATCCCCTCGGCCACGCGCCGCGCGTCATGGATATCCCGCCCCGCGCAGCACGCCCCTTTCTTGGCCAGCGCGGCGCCGTGGTCGTACAACTGCAGGGTGATTCCCACCACATCATAGCCGTCGCGCGCCAACATCGCCGCGACCACCGAACTGTCCACACCGCCCGACATCGCCACCAGCACGCGCGTATCAGCCGGCGCCTTGGGCAGGCCCAGCGAATTCAGTGGGGCGCCCGAAGGCGCAGGCATCGCATCCGTCATCATCGTCATTCCGGGAAATCCGCCGAGGAATATAATAAAAGTCTCCGCATCCTCAAGCCCGCGTTTCATTCCTGATTAAGGTGTCCGGTTGTACCACGGTCCCGGGTGAACAAAGTGGATACTGGGGTGAAACGATGTATATACGTCGGGAGAAAGGTCCTGTTTTCGTGACGTTACCGGACGGAAGCAAGTTGACGCGGTCGGACTTACCCGCGCGCACGACCCGCAGATGGGTCGCGCGGCGCAAGGCGTTGGTCGTCAAGGCAGTGTCATCGGGACTGATATCCGAGGGCGAGGCGTGCGAGATGTACGGCCTCTCGACCGAGGAACTTTCCAGCTGGCGCGTGGCGATGGAAACCCACGGCGCGCGTGCGCTCAGGGCCACGGCACTCCAGAAATATAGGCAAATTTAACAATTAATATGGTCTTGCCGGGCGGAAATGGTAAGCTTCGATTAACCATTTGGCTCTAAACCTTCATGAAGGTTAAAGCAATCCGGACAGGAGCCAGCGTAATGCGCGTACTGCTTGTGGAAGACGATCCCACGACTTCGAAGTCCGTCGAGATGATGCTCACCAGCGCCAATCTCAACGTCTACGCGACGGATCTGGGCGAGGAGGGGATCGATCTGGCGCGGCTTTATGACTACGATCTGATCCTGCTCGATCTCAATTTGCCGGACATGAACGGCCACGACGTTCTGCGCCAGTTGCGGATCTCCAAGGTCGATACCCCGATCCTGATCCTCTCGGGGCTCGACGATACCGAAAACAAGATCAAGGGATTCGGCTTCGGCGCGGACGACTACATGACCAAGCCGTTCCACCGGGAAGAGTTGATTGCCCGCATTCATGCGATCGTGCGTCGCTCCAAGGGTCATGCCCAATCGATCATCGAAACCGGCCAGGTCAAGGTCAACCTTGACGCGAAAACGGTCGAGGTCGAGGGGCATCCGGTGCATCTGACGGGCAAGGAATACCAGATGCTGGAACTGCTCTCGCTGCGCAAGGGCACGACCCTGACCAAAGAGATGTTCCTCAACCACCTCTACGGTGGCATGGACGAGCCCGAGTTGAAGATCATCGACGTCTTCATCTGCAAGCTGCGCAAGAAACTGTCCGAGGCGACGGGCGGCGAAAGCTATATCGAAACCGTCTGGGGCCGGGGCTATGTGCTGCGCGATCCGGTGGACGAGGATCGCGACACAAGGATCGCCGTGGGCGCCTGACCGGCGCTGCCAAAAGCGGCGCGGGACTTCTGACATAAACACCATCTGACGGGCTGGCGCTGGGTGCGCCGGCCCGTTACATCTTTGGGCGCAGGATCCTGCTGCGAGGCGAAGATGGCAAAGCCGGTAGATGTCAAAGACCTGGATGTCAAAGACCTGACCGCGAAACAGGCGGCGGCGGAACTGGCCGATCTGGCCCGGACGCTTCGTGAGGCGAATCTGGCCTATCACCGCGACGACGCGCCCCAGATCCCGGATGCGGACTATGACCGGCTCAAGCGGCGCAACGCCGCCATCGAAGCCCGGTTTCCCGATCTCAAACATGCCGACAGCGCCTCTGACCAGGTCGGCGCGCCGGTCGCGTCGGGGTTTGGCAAGATCACTCACAGCGTGCGGATGCTCTCGTTGGGGAATGCCTTCGATGACCAGGACGTGCATGATTTCGATGACCGGATCCGGCGCTTTCTGGACCTTGGGCCCGAGGACCCGCTGGCCTACACCGCCGAACCCAAGATCGACGGGCTGTCCCTGTCGTTGCGCTACGAGGGCGGCCAACTGGTCACCGCTGCCACTCGCGGCGATGGCGAGACGGGCGATGCCATCGTCTC
>CAYWND010000539.1:0-2499 GCA_964459085.1 uncultured Oceanibium sp.
CATTGGCGTCTTCATGATCATTCTGGTACGGGCCCCAGCCCAGATCCAGCATGTAGTCGCAAATCTCGCGCACCACGTCATACCGGCGCATGACCGCCTGCTGATCATAGCAGGGCTTGGCAGCGGTATCGTAGGGATCGCTGATTTCGGATCCGTCCTGGTTCATCAAGAAGAACTCGGCCTCGACCCCGGTCTTGATGAAAAGACCCCGTTCGGCGGCGGCGGCTATCATTCGGCGCAGCACATTGCGGGGGGCCTGCGCGACCTCGCTGCCCTCCATAACGCAATTTGCGGCGACCCAGGCCACCTCTGGCTTCCAGGGTAGTTGTATGACGGAACTTGCATCGGGGACCGCCAGCATATCGGGATGGGCCGGCGTCATGTCCAGCCAGGTCGCAAAACCGGCAAAGCCCGCCCCGTCTGCCTGCATGTCCGAGATTGCCTGGGCCGGGACAAGCTTGGCCCGTTGTCCGCCGAACAGGTCGGTGAACGAGATCATGAAGTACTTTACGCTGTTTTCGGCGGCAAATTCTGCAAGATCGGTTGTCATCCTAGCCCTCGCCTCGGTCGGTTATCTTTGATCGCTGCTTGATGGCACACTTGGCCCTGAAACGCACGTGTCCGTCAAAAGAGGCAACGGACACGCGTCCTGTTTCATGGCAACCTCACGCGGACTTCATCCAATTGGACACCATCAACAAGGTCCGCAATTCGCGGGTATAGTTCCCTTTGTTCGCCTTGTGGTCGTCGAACAGCGACAGGATCTGCGGAACCTGGTAGCGGGATGGATCCAACTGCTGCAGCGTCGCCCGCGCCCAGTCTTCCAGTGGACCCTTGATCCATTCGCCGATGGGCATCGTGGGCATGGATTTCTGGCGGAACATCAGATCGTGGTCAAAAAAGCGCAGGCCGTACTTCTTGAGGAAATACTTGCCGGTGCCGTCCTTGAACTTTTGCGAGACCGGCATGCGGGCGAAAGCCTCGCTGATCCGGTGGTCCATGAAGGGTGAGCGACCTTCGATCGATTGGCCTGCGCCCATGCGATCGGTCTTGATCAGGTTGTTGCCGGGGGCCAGCACGGTGGATTCGTAGGCCGCAATCTGGTCGATGGGTTCGAGGTCACGCCAAGGCGAGAGCATCTCTTCGAACTCGACAATCGGATCGGGCAGCACCTGTCTGAAGTCGTCTGTCAGCAATTTCGACCGCCGGGGTTCGGGCATGAAGTTGATCTGCGCGAAATAATCCGCCAGCGGAAAGTTGGTGCGCGTCTGGCGCGACAGGAACGCGGAGTTGTGGGAAAACCCGCTGAGGATCTCGTCCGGGCCGTCCCCGTTGAAGGCCACGATCACGCCGGCCTCGTGCGCGGCTTTGCACAGCTTGCGGATCAGAAAGAACGAGAAATCCCCATGCGGCTGATCCGTGTGGTGCAGCACCGCATCGACTTCGTCCGGGACGATCATGTGATCGTACTGGATCGGGTGCAGGTCGCAGTCGAAGGTCTTGGCGACCCGTTCGGCCAGATGGTATTCGCCGAACCCCTCGACCCGGCAATCCAGACCGAAAGCCAACATCTGGGTTTCGTTCCAGCGCGGGCGCAGATGTCGTGAAACCACCGACGAGTCGACCCCGCCGGACAGGAACAGACAGCCTTTGACATCGAACCGCATCTGCAGGCGGATGGCGTCGTCCAGCAGCGCGGCAAACGCGTCTTCGGCCAGTTCGGCCTTGTCGGTGCCAATGGGCCACGACCAGTAGGTCCGTTTCTCGCGCGAGCCGTCGCCATTGATCAGAAGGTAGCTGCCCGGTTCGAGGTGCGAGATGCCGCGATAGCAGGTGCGCGGCGGCGGACAGTAGTTGAAGCTGTGCACCATGTTCAGGCCCACATCGTCGATCTCGGGCGTCACACCCGGCAGGCTGAGCAGGGACTTGATCTCGCTGGCGAACGCCAGGCCGCCATCCACGTCCATCACATAGCACGGCTTGATCCCCTGGCGGTCGCGCGCCAGCATGCCGCGATTTTCGCGGGTGTCCCACAGGCAGAAGGCGAACATGCCGATGAGATCATCGAGCATCCGCTCCCCCTTTTCGCGCCACAGATGCACCAGCACCTCGGTGTCGCAGCGGGATTTGAAGACATACCCCTTGGCCTTCAGATCTTCGCGGATCTCGACGAAATTGTAGATCTCGCCGTTGAACACCACCCACACAGTGTCGTCGGTGTTGGACATCGGCTGGCCGCCGTTTTCCGGGTCGACAACCGCAAGACGCGCGTGGCCCAGTATGCAGGGACCGACGGTCGCGACGTCCTGTTCATCGGGGCCGCGATAGGCGATGCAGTCGATCATCTTGGCGACATCGGACGCGTCGAACCTTTGCGTGTGGATGACACCGCTTATCCCGCACATGGATCTATCCTCTCATTCGCCCTGATCGCCCCGGACTTGCGTCCAAGCGATCAGGGCGAATGAGAGGATAGATCCATGTGCGGGAAAGAGTGTA
>CAYWND010000540.1:0-2497 GCA_964459085.1 uncultured Oceanibium sp.
GCGGCGTTCCGGGCCATTGCGAGGCTTGGTTATCGGGGCCGAATCTCGCAGCGGATCATGCCCGAAGGATCGGCGCGCCCGAGGATCAGGGCCCAACAGCGCCGGACGTGATCCGCATGGCGGACGAAGGCGATCACGCCGCCGCAGAGACGATGACGCGATACGAGGACCGACTGGGCCGGGCACTGGCAGCCATCGTGAACGTCCTGGACCCCGACGTGATCGTACTGGGTGGTGGCGTGTCGAACGCGGATCGGCTGTATCGTAATGTCCCGCCCCTTATCCGGCGCCACGTCTTTGGGGACAAGTTCAACACCCGACTGGTCAAGAACATTCACGGCGATGCCTCGGGCGTGCGCGGGGCCGCCTGGCTCTAGGCGGCGTCTAGAACGGTACGGGCGCATCTACCGACATCCAGGCCCCGCCATCGGGGTGTCGGAACCTCAAGTTGCTGGCATGCAGCATCAGACGATGCGCAGCCGCCAGCGCATCGCCCTGGGCATAAAATCTGTCGCCCAGGATCGGGTGGCCCAAGGCCAGCATGTGCACCCTGAGTTGATGCGACCGCCCGGTTTCGGGAATCAGCTGCATCCGGGAAGTCCCTTTTTCGGCGCTGAGCTTGCGCCAGCGTGTGCGCGCCGGTTTGCCGGTTTCGTGGCAGACCTTCTGCAGCGGGCGGCGGGGCCAGTCGCAGACCAGCGGCAGGTCAATCGTCCCCTCGTCACCGTCCGGCACACCCCAGACCCGCGCTTCGTAGGTTTTCGACAACTGGCGCCGCTCGAACTGCCAGTACAGATGACGTTGGGCAAGCCGGGTGCGGGCGAAGATCATGACACCGGACGTGTCCATGTCCAGCCGATGCAGAAGCAGGGCATCGGGAAACGCAGCCCTCACCCGGGCCTCCAGACAGTCGGCCAGCCACGGTTCCTTGCCCGGGACCGACAGCAGGCCATGGGGTTTCGCAACAGCGATTACGTGCGGGTCGAGATGCAGGATGTCCAGATCCGACACTGGCGGCGCGTAGTCCGCGCCCGATGGCAGTTTGCCCGGTATACTCATGACCCGGTGCAATAGCGCTATCGGACAGTGTTTGAAAGGTCAGGGTCCCTAGTCGGCGTAATGCACGGTGATCGGGGTTGGCGCGTTCAGAACCGCGCGGACCGGGGCGTCGGCGACCGGTCCAGGCGCAAGAGCCCGTTCCAATGCCATTTGCTTGCCGGTCCCGGTAATCAACAGGTGCAAATTGCGGGCCGCGCGCAGCACCGGCGCGCTGAGCGTCAGGCGCGGTTCCGGCGCCCCCGGGGCCCGCATGGGAACGACCACTGGTGCCACTTCGGCCAGCGCCGTGTCCAGCTTGTCAGCGCCGGGAAACAGGCTGGCCGTGTGCATGTCCTCGCCCATTCCCAGAACGCACGAGTCCAAAGGCAATGCAGCTTGCACGCCCGCCGTGATCTCGGACAGTACATCCTCGGGCGCATCGGCCGGCATGTAGAAGGGAACCAGCGTTGCTGCAGCAGCCTGGTTAGCGAGCAGTGTCTCGCGCAGAAGGCGGGTATTTGATCGATCCGAGCTTTCCGGCACAAAACGTTCGTCAGTCAGCATCACCCGAACCGCGGACCAATCGAGGTCCTGAACCGACAGAGCCTTCAAGAACGGGCCGGGCGTCGTCCCGCCGGGAACGGCCAGGGTCGCGACACCGCGGTCCGCAATCGCGGCGCGCAGATCCGCGGCCACGATCTCGGCCAGATCACCAGCCAATTCGTCACGGCTGGAATAGTGAAGGATGGCTGGCGGCAGTTTCATCGATAGAGAAAGGATTTCCCGTTGGCATCGAACAGGTGCATCTTTTCCGCCGCTGCTGCAAGGCGAATCCGCTCGCCCTTCTTGACCGGCAGAATCCCCGGCAGCTTGGCGATGATCGGCGCGTCCATACCATCCTCCTCGAAATAGAGGTTGGTGGTTTCGCCCAGCGCTTCGATCACGCTGACGGTTCCCTCGTAGACGTAGTCATCGCCCTGTGTAACCGTCAGATCTTCGGGGCGAACCCCCAGCGAGATCGCCTGACCTTGATCGCTGTCCTGGCTGGGAACCTGGACACGAAAATGGCTGCCAGCGGCGGTCTCGACACTGGTCTCGGACCCGGTCCCGATCACTTTTGCAGGCAGGATATTCATCGAGGGCGAGCCGATGAACCGCGCGACAAAGACGTTCGCGGGTCGTTCGTACAACTCCAAAGGTGCCCCGACCTGCTCGATATCACCACCATGCAGCACCACAATCCGGCTGGCCAGGGTCATCGCCTCGACCTGGTCGTGGGTGACGTAGATCATCGTACTCTCGGGCATCGACTCCTTTAGCTGGGCGATCTCGATCCGGGTGGCGACCCGCAGCGCGGCATCCAGGTTCGACAGCGGTTCGTCGAACAGAAACACCTTGGGATCCCGAACGATGGACCGGCCAATAGCCACACGCTGCCGCTGTCCGCCCGACAGCGCCT
>CAYWND010000541.1:0-2490 GCA_964459085.1 uncultured Oceanibium sp.
CAACTCGGGCGTCAACGTGTCATGGTTCGCCGCCGGATGTCCGGCGGGCAGGGCACATTGCAATTCAAACCGCATACGTGTGGCGTTCAGTCCGTCATGGCGGATCGGTTCCTCGCACACTCCGATCTCGAACAGACCCGCCATCACCCATTCCTGGATGCGCGGCGTGTATTGCGACTGGTAAAACACGGACATGCCCGGGCGATCAGCGGCGAAGCGTGCGATCTCGCGCGGCATGAACCCGAAGGACAGCGCGTGGGTCGAGGCAACCTGCAACTGCCCGGTCTGCCTGTTTTGCAGGTCGGTGACCGCCTGGCCGACATGGTCGATGCCCCGAACGACCGTATCAATTTCACGAAACAGCACTTCGGCCTCGGGCGTCGGGGTCAGGCGGCCACGTTCGCGCTTGAAGAGGGACAGTCGGGTTTGTGCTTCGAGTTGGGCCAGCAGGCTGGATATTGCGGGCTGCGAAATACCCAGCGCCTGAGCGGCAGCCGTGACGGTGCCGCTTTCCATCACGGCGTGCAGGGCCTGAAGTTGTCGAAAGCGCAAGGACATAAGAATACCTGATGGTCTGGCGACAAAATAGTATTGGATATTATGAGTGGCCCACGTCAACCTTTGATCCCGACAGGGACAGAGTCGATGGACAAAAAGAAGACCATCATCATCGTTGGCGCGGGGATCGTTGGGGTGTCCGCCGCGATCTGGCTGCAACGCGAGGGGCATGATGTCACGCTGATCGACCGGGCGGGACCGGGCGAGGGCACGTCCTATGGCAACGGTGGCGTTTTGGCGTCGTGCTCGATCGTGCCGGTAACGGGCCCGGGCTTGATCGCCAAGGCGCCGGGGATGCTCTTCGATCCGCACCAGCCGCTGTTTCTGCGTTGGTCCTATCTGCCGAAACTGACACCGTGGCTGGTGCGCTATCTTTCGCATGCCAACAAGACCGACACCGCGCGAATTGCCGGGGCGCTGACCCATGTCGTAGGCGACAGCCTTGCGGACCACCAGGCGTTGGCGGAGGGCACCGGAGCCGATCGGTGGATTGTTCCGTCAGACTACCTCTTCATATATCGGGATCGTGCGGCCTATAACGCGGACGCCTTCGGGTGGTCGTTGCGGGCGGCGAATGGATTTGCGTGGGACGAGTTGGAAGGCGCGGCCTTCCATGACTATGATCCTGCGTTTGCCCACGAGCTGAATTTCGCGGTACGACTGGGCGATCACGGCCGGATTGCCGATCCCGGTCGCTATGTCAAAGACCTTGCCGCCCATGCTGAACGCCAAGGCGCGCGGATCCTCAAGGCAGATGTCAGCGATTTTGTCGTCCAAGACGGCCGCGTGACGGGCGTGCGCGCAGGCGGCGAGACGTTGGCCTGTGACGCCGCTGTGCTGACCGCAGGTGTGTGGTCGGGGCCATTGGCGCGCGCATTGGGCGTCAAAGTGCCGTTGGAGACCGAGCGCGGCTATCACCTGGAATTATGGGAGCCCTCGGTCATGCCGCGTTCACCGGTCATGATCGCCGGTGGCAAGTTCGTGGCCACACCGATGGAGGGTCGGCTGCGGCTGGCGGGTATCGTGGAATTTGGCGGGCTGGACGCGCCGCCGTCGCGCAAGCCGTTCGAGTTGCTGCGCCGGAACATTGAGGCGGCATTGCCGGGGCTGACATGGAAGGACACCAGCGAATGGATGGGGCACAGGCCTGCGCCGACGGATTCGATACCGCTGATCGGCGAATCGCCCACTGTGAAAGGGGCCTTCATGGGCTTTGGCCATCATCATATCGGGCTTACCGGGGGGCCCAAGACAGGACGGATCCTGTCGCAAATGATCTCGGATCGTGGGTCGAACATTGACCTGACACCCTATTCTCCGTCACGTTTTGCCGCATGACGGAGCTGCATCTCGTCAACATAACAGGGAGCAATCTGATGAAGACGCTTACAAGTTTCGCAGCCGCCGCTGCGATCGCGGTCGCCGGGGCTGGCACCGCAATGGCTGAGAAGTGGGATATGCCGATGGCATATTCCGGATCCAATTTCCATTCCGTCACCGGTGCCGAGTTTGCCAAATGCGTGACAACAGGCACTGGCGGTGACATCGAGATCGTGACACACCCGTCGGGGTCGCTGTTCCCCGGTGCGCAGATCAAGCGCGCGATCCAGACCGGTCAGGTCCAGATCGGCGAGCGGTTGCTGTCAGGCCACCAGAACGAAAACCCGATCTTTGGTGTGGACTCGATCCCGTTCCTGGCAACCTCGTTCGATGATGCTGAAAAGCTGTGGAACGCGGCCAAGCCGACAATGGAAAAGATCCTGGGCGACCAGAACCTGACGCTGCTCTATTCCGTGCCGTGGCCACCGCAGGGCCTGTATTTCCGCGACGAGGTGACGTCGGTTGCGGATATGAAAGGCGTGAAGTTCCGCAGCTACAACAATGCGACCTCGCGTCTGGCCGAACTGACGGGCATGCTGCCGGTGACCATCG
>CAYWND010000542.1:0-2488 GCA_964459085.1 uncultured Oceanibium sp.
CAGCTCCTCGCCGGTCTTCCGGAGATCGCTACGCTTGAGACCGAGCGCCAGAAGCGGCAGGACATGCGACCACCCGAGCGCTTGCGCAAAAGCCGCATCGGCAAGAAGCAGTGCGGACGTGAAGTCGCGGGGGCGATCTCCAAGTACGGCCTCTAGGACTGCCGCCGATCGAAGCACTGGAGCCCCCTTCCCGGCTTCGAGCCACTCTGCGATCTGGTCCGGTTCCAAATCAGCGAGAGCCCGGCGCAGCGACTTGACTGAAACCTGCCGTTCAACGGCCCGCCGGCAGGCCAGGTACACCTCGCCTGCTGGACCGGGCTCATCACCTGGCTGAAGGAACGCCATTGCGTCGCGCAGTTCCCTGGCCCGCTCCGGACGACCCACATGGGTGACACAAGCCTCCGCCGCACGAAGCGCAAGCCGTTCCCGGAGAAGGGAATGCGGGACGTCGTCGCGCGACAATACATGATGCAGATGGCTCAGTGCCGACCCGGACAAAAAGGCACCATCTTCAAGGGTTTCCGCGCGGACTGACGTGACCCAGGAAGGCATCCGGGCTATGGTATCAAAGTCGTCGGGAAGTCCATGTCGGGCGTAGGTCATGCGACAAGACTAACTGATGACGGCGGTTCCCGCCACAATATAGTGTAGAAAGCGCCGCACTAGCTGAATTCCGATAATGTCCAATAACCTTGCGTTATCGGACCTAAAATTGATAGGCTCGAAAACATGGGCAGTCTCACAAATAACAGTACCAAAATCGAGGGCTCCGGCGCCCCAGAGGACGAGATTTCGCGTTCAGCGTCCGATGACGCGCCGAACAGTGACGAGCACGACGAGAGAAAACGGGTAGAAGGTGCATCAATCGCCCTGCCCGCTCATGTCGCCGGCTCCGGCACCCTCGACCGGCTGGTCGATACGGCGCGCGGATACGCTGAAGCCTCGACGGCCGAGAACACCAACAAGGCCTACGCTGCCGACTGGAAACACTTCACCCGCTGGTGTCGGCAGAAAGGAACGGATCCTTTGCCCCCCTCGCCCGAGATGGTTGGGCTCTATGTAGCCGACCTAGCCGCAGCGACAGGGAAGACCCCTGTTCTCTCGGTCTCCACCATCGAGCGGCGCCTCTCCGGTCTTGCCTGGAACTACACGCAGCGCGGGTTCACGCTTGATCGCAAGGACCGGCACATCGCAACCGTTCTGGCCGGGATCAAGCGCAAGCACGCCCGCCCGCCGGTTCAGAAGGAAGCGATCCTGCCGGAGGATATCCAGGCGATGGTGGCCACCCTTCCTCATGATCTCCGCGGGCTCCGAGACCGGGCGATTCTGCTCGTCGGTTTTGCTGGAGGTATGCGCCGGTCGGAGATCGTCAGCCTCGATGTGCACAAGGACGACACACCGGACTCAGGCGGCTGGATCGAGTTCTTCGAAGGTGGCGCCCTGTTGACGCTCAATGCCAAGACCGGCTGGCGCGAGGTCGAGATCGGACGAGGTTCGTCCGACCAGACCTGTCCCGTCCATGCCCTGGAGCAATGGCTGCACTTCTCAAGGATCGACTTCGGGCCAGTTTTCGTGCGGTGTTCACGCGACGCTAAGCGGGCATTGGAATCCCGTCTCTCAGACAAGCACGTGGCCCGACTGATCAAGGCAACCGTTCTGAAGAGCAATGTCCGGTCGGATTTACCAGAAGCCAAGCGGTTGGCAATGTTCTCGGGCCACAGTCTGCGCGCCGGGCTGGCCTCGTCGGCGGAAGTCGATGAACGCTACGTGCAGAAGCAGCTCGGCCATGCCTCAGCCGAGATGACCCGCCGGTACCAGCGCAGGCGCGACAGGTTCCGGGTCAATCTTACCAAGGCAGCGGGGCTCTAAGGCTATCGATCTTTGCTGTCTCGGTGAAACGCCAAGGTAAAATTTGGACACTTCGGTTCCAGCTTGTCACTTCAATTGAAATCGGGAACTAAACGCGACACAGCGCTAGGAAACCAAGGGACCATGGACGAACACAACGTGAGAGCACTTTCTTGCATTCATTTACAAACGGTCGTTTATTAGCGATAGCTTGAATTGCAAACGGCTCGATTTCATGCCCCTGATCGGCTATGCGCGCGTCTCCACAGAGGATCAGACCCCCCTGCCCCAGTCGGAGGCCCTCCAATCTGCGGGTTGCGCCGAAATCTTCGAAGAGCACGCCTCCGGCGGCAATCGGGCGCGTCCGGTGCTTGCGCGCGTGCTTGAACGCGTCCAGAGCGGCGATACGCTGGTTGTCGTTCGGATCGACCGGATTGCGCGGTCCTTGTCGCATCTTCTCGAAGTGATTGAGCGTCTGGAGGCCAAGTGTGCCTTCTTCCGCTCACTGCAGGACCCCATCGACACCTCATCCCCGCAGGGCAAATTCACGCTGCAAGTTCTGGGCGCCGCGGCCGAGTTCGAGCGCGCGCTAATACGTGAGCGGACAAAGGCCGGGCTTGCCTCTGCGCGCGCCTAAGGG
>CAYWND010000543.1:0-2481 GCA_964459085.1 uncultured Oceanibium sp.
CGAGGTGGTCGACGCGCTGATCGAGGCTGATCAGGCTGATCGCCTGGCCGAACTGGCTCTGTGACCGGTCTGCGGGATGCGTACCGCCACGCGGTGGCGACGCTTCGGCAGGGCGGGGTAGACGGGGCGGAGCGGGATGCGCGCGCGCTGCTGGCGCATGTGTGCGACTGCCCAGCCGATCGGGTGTTGCTGGAAGGGGACCGCAGCCTTCCGCCCGGGGTTTGGGATCGCTTGGATCGCATCCTTGCCGAGCGGGTCGCTGGCAAGCCCGTTGCCCGTATCCTCGGCGTTCGCATGTTCTGGGGCCATCCCTTCGAGGTGACCGAAGATGTTCTGGATCCCCGCCCCGAGACCGAGTTGATTGTGTCCCTGGCACTCGAAGGCCGCGCACCGGGAAATCTCCTGGATCTGGGAACCGGTTCGGGGGTTCTGGCGATCTCGCTGCTCGGCGAGTTTTCGACTGCATCGGGAACCGCGACCGATATTTCACCCGATGCGCTGGCCGTGGCGGATCGAAACGCACGGCGCATGAAGGTAGACAACCGCCTGACACTGATCGAGGCCGACTGGTGGCGCGGCCTCTCCGGGCAGTTCGACCTTATAGTGTCCAATCCGCCATATATCTCGGCGGTCGAGATGGCGGATCTGTCGCCTGAAGTGGCGAATTGGGATCCGAAGGACGCATTGTCGCCAGGTGGCGACGGGTTGGGATCCATCCGGGCAATCGCCGAGGGATTGGACGCGCATCTGGCCCCCGGAGGCCGTGCTTTGATCGAGATCGGTGCGGGACAAGGCAAGGCCGCGGCAGACATCCTGGCCTCTGGTGCGCACCGGCTGGCGAACGTACATGCGGACATGGATGGACGCGACCGTGTTGTAGAGATCAAACAACGGGGATGATTGAAACAACTGCGGGCATTTGGGGTTGTATTTCCCGTCCGAGACGGTATGTGTTGGAGGGCAGGCAACATTGCGCTGGACAAGGCCTGCATCTAACCGGAAATGCGGATAACCACGTGCCTTACGGCAATCAGCGCAAAACCCGGCATCCGCGTTGGACCTGAGTGAACTGACATCAGAACATGAGATCATCCAACAAATCGCGTTCGCGAAACAAAAACAACAACCGTAACCGGAACGTCGGCAACATCGTGAACCGCGTGTTCGACAGCGCCGGTCCGGAAGGCAAGGTACGGGGAACCCCGCAGCAGATCATCGACAAGTATCTGGGCCTGACCCGGGATGCGCAATTGTCGGGCGATCGCGTCGCGGCCGAAAACTTTCAGCAGCATGCTGAACACTATGCACGTATGCTGGGCGAGGCGCAGCGCGAGCAGGCCGAGCGGCAGGCCGAACAGCAGCGGCAACGTGACCAGGAACGGCAATCGGCCCCTCAACAGCAGGACGAACAGCCCGCAGTGACAGATGCGGATGCCGGAAGCGACGTGATCGTCGAAAGCGGTCCCCAGGCAGATGGTGACTCGGGGCTAGTGGATACTCCCGAAGCCCGACCCAATGGCGAGAATGGCTCGATGGTCGAGGATAGGCCGCGCAAGCCACGGTCTCGGCGTCCGCGGCAACCCGCCAAATCCGATGTGGCTGTTGCCAGCGATCAGCCATCTCCGGAACCTTCTGGCGAACAGCCCTAAGCTGGCTCAGGCCAAATCGGTTGGGCTTTGTGCAGGGCGGGTCCTTGCGCTCGAGAATATTCGGGGAAAAGGGAAGTGGCCCTTTACAATTCCACAAGGGCCCTCTTTGCTCTGGCAAATACTCTTGTTTAGGCGGCCAAGGGCACCCAGGAATTGAATGGTTTCGCGAACCTGACCCACGGGCCGAAAGCTTCTGGCAAATGGACCCAATACGGGTGCAGGTCAGGCGGACTCCGACTTGAGCGCAACCAAACGGGCCAGAGCGCAGAACTTTTCCAGATCCACCTCTTCGGCGCGCGCCGTGGGGGCGATGCCAGCCTCGAGCAGCAGCGCCTCGATCTCGGGATGTGCGCCCTTCAGCGAGGCGCGCAGCATTTTTCGGCGTTGCCCGAACGCCCGCGCGACGATGCCGGTCAGGATTTTTTGATCTGCCGGAAAACGGGGCTGGTCCAGACGGTCGAAATGCACAACGGCAGAGGACACTTTGGGCGGCGGGGTAAAGGCTTGCGGGGGCAGGTCCATGACGATCCGCGCGTCAGATCGCCAAGCCGCAAGAAGGGACAATCGCCCATACGCCTTGCTGCCTGGACCCGCGACGATGCGTTGCGCGACTTCGCGCTGGAACATCAAAGTCATCGAGCTCCAAAAGGGCGGCCAGGAATCCGTTGTCAGCCACCGGATCAGCAACTCTGTCCCCACGTTGTAGGGCAGGTTTGCTGCGATGCGTATCGGGGGTGTCAGAACTGGTGTTGGATCCACCTCTAGCGCGTCGCCTTCGAGAACCTCAAGCCGTCCGGGATACGCCCTCTCGATCTCGGCCAGCGCATCCAGG
>CAYWND010000544.1:0-2480 GCA_964459085.1 uncultured Oceanibium sp.
GGACTGGCCAATTCGGCAGGAGTATTTGTGGACAGAAAGAAGGCTCTAAACAAAGCGTAAAGGGCCCCCGTCTTTCTGTCTGGAAATACTCCGGAGCGCGAGGCAGAGCCTCGCAAAAAGCAAAATCCCTACGCGCGCAGACCCAGGACATCCAGCATGTCATAGGCCCCCGGCTTCTGCGCCACCCCCCAGCGGGCAGCGGCCAGCGCGCCCCGGGCAAACAGCATCCGGTCGCTGGCAACATGGCGCAGCACGATCCGCTCGCCGGGGGCAGCAAAGATCACGTCATGTTCGCCCACTACGTCACCGCCGCGCAGCGCGGAAAACCCGATCGCCCCACGGGCACGTTCCCCGGTGATGCCGTCGCGGCCCCGGTCGGCCACATCCGCCAGCGCCACGCCGCGCCCTTCAGCCACCGCCTCGCCCAGCATCAGCGCCGTGCCCGAGGGCGCGTCGACCTTGTGGCGGTGATGCATCTCGACCACCTCAACATCGAACGCCTCGCCCAACGCGGCCGACACCTGGCGCACCAGTTGGGTCAGCAGGTTCACGCCCAGGCTCATGTTGCCGGCCCGCACCTGGACCGCATGCCGCGCGGCCGGGGCCAGGGCGGCGATCTGATCGTCGCTCAGGCCGGTCGTGCCGATCACATGCACCGCGCGGGCCTGGGCCGCCAGCGCCGCGTTCGCGACCGTTGCCTCGGGCGTGGTGAAATCGATCACCGCCTGGCAGCTGGCGAACACCTCCAGCGGATCGGCCGTCACCATGACCCCGCGCGCCTGCCCGCCCTGCGCCTCGCCCATGTCGTGGCCGACCCAGGCGTGCCCGGGCCGCTCTGACGCACCGGCCAGATGCATGTCGTCCGCCTCGGCCACAGCCTGCGCCAGCATCTGACCCATCCGCCCTGCCACCCCCAGGATGCCGACGTTGATCGCCTCGCCCATGCCGGTCGCCCCTCTGTTCCTGTCGCCGTGCCCGAGCCATATCGAAAATCCCGCGCTTGGCAAAGCCTTCGCGAGCGCATAAATGGTGCCGCAACAAACCCCCTTTGGAACAGGTGACCAGATGGCGTCGAAATCGCACCCTCCCAGCCGTGGTCCCAGCCAGCGACAGCTGCGCGTGGGCGAAGTGCTGCGCCGGGCGCTCTCGGACATCCTGGCGCGCGGCGATCTGCACGACCCCGACCTGTCCGGCGTCTCGATCACCGTGGGCGAGGTGCGCCCCTCGCCCGACCTTCGTCAGGCGACGGTCTTTGTCCTGCCGCTGGGCGGCGGCAACGCCGCCGGGGTGATCCAGGCGCTGACCCGCAACCGGGGCGAAATCCGGCGCGCCGTCAACCGCGAGGTGACGCTGAAATTCTCGCCCGAGTTGCGGTTCGTGGCCGACACCACCTTTGACCAGATGGACGAAACCCGCAGGCTGCTGTCCCAGGACAGCGTCGCCCGGGACGTCGACTGATCCATGGCACGCGGCCGCAAGACCGGGCGGGACATCAGCGGCTGGCTGATCGTGGACAAGCCCGCCGGTCTGACCTCCACCGCGGTCGTAAACAAGGCGCGCTGGCTGCTCAAGGCGCGCAAGGCCGGGCATGCCGGCACGCTGGATCCGGCCGCGACAGGCCTTTTGGCGATTGCGTTTGGCGAGGCGACGAAATGCGTGCCCTACGTCATGGACGCGCTCAAGGCCTACGAGTTCACCGTCCGCTGGGGGGCGGCGACCAACACCGACGATGCCGAAGGCGAGGTGATCGCGACCCGCGACACCCGCCCCGACCGCGCCGCGATCCAGGCCGCGCTGCCCGCCTTCACCGGGGATATCCGGCAAGTGCCGCCGCAATATTCCGCGGTCAAGGTGGATGGGGTACGGGCTTATGCGCTGGCCCGCGGGGGCGAGGCGCCCGAGTTGTCCGCGCGCGACCTGCATGTCGACAGCCTATCGCTGCTCGACTGCGTGGACGCCGACGCGGCGCGATTCAAGATGGTTTGCGGCAAGGGCGGCTATGTGCGCGCGCTGGCGCGTGATCTGGGGCAGTCCCTGGGCTGTCTGGGTCACGTCACCGCCCTGCGGCGCACCTGGTCCGGCCCGTTCACACTGGACCAGGCCATGCCCTGGCCGGACGCCCCCGACATCGACCCAGATCCTGGGGTCGTCGAGGCCGCCCTGTTGCCGATCGAGGCCGGTCTGCGGGACCTGCCGGAATGCCGCTGCGCGCCCGGCACACTGGGGCGGCTGAGAAACGGCAATCCGGTCGAGGTTCTGATGTCGGAAGCGGAAAACGGAGACCCGTGTTGGGTCTCCGTCTCCGGTAGTGCCGTCGCACTGGCAATCTATAAATTCGGATCGGTGCACCCCAACAGGGTGCTCTCGGTTGCCGAGTGATCAGAATATCGGCGCAGGTGTGATATTCCAGCTTGCCCCCGCAAGCAGCAAAACCAGAGCGCCAATGACCGCCACACGTATGACATCGAAAATGTCGGACT
>CAYWND010000545.1:0-2478 GCA_964459085.1 uncultured Oceanibium sp.
CCCCGGCCTCGCGGCGCGCCGCATAGACCCGCGCGAAAAAGCGGGCGAACTGATCGACGTGATCCAGCGACAGCACACCTTCGGCACGCAATTCGGCGCCCGTGGCGGGCGAGGCCGGATAGCCGCCGCCGTCCGCCGTCAGATAGAACTCCAGTTCGGTCGCCACAACCGGCGTCAGCCCACGGTCCGCAAACTGCGCCACCACCCGGGCCAGCGCCTGGCGCGGATCGATGGCGCTGGGGCTGCCATCCTCGGCGTACATCCAGACCGGGACCAGGGCGCTGGGCGCCTCCAGCCAGTCGACCACCACCGGCGCCCGGCCCGTAGGCCGGCAAAACCCGTCACCGTCACCACGCTGGATCAGCGGATTGGCCTCGACATCCCGGCCCCAGATATCCTGCGCGGTCAGGCTCAGCGGCATGCGCACCGTCCCGCCCGCCACCTTGGCCGCCATGTCCCGCGGCACCAGCTTGCCCCGCAAACAACCGTTCAGGTCGCAAACCCCGACCCGCAGGCGTTGCACCTGCGGGTTGGCGGTCAGAAATGTTTCGATATCGGGCGCGTCCATGCCGGGACGCTGGCAAAAACAGCTGTCGCCTGCAAGGGCCTGCGAGCGCGCGGTCGCAAATTATCCCGCGCTCAGGCCTTCTGCCACTCCATCACCACGAACATCGGCGCGCGGCGATACAGATCCGCCTTGTCGACCGGCCCGCCCGTCGGCGCCGGCTCCTCGAAATGCACCAGTTGCATACCCGCGGCAATCAGTGGCTGCATATAGGCCTGGAACGGCCGGTGGTGATTGCGCACCCGGATCCCGCGCCATCCGATCCAGAACGACCGCTCTTCCAGGTAATCATCGCAGGCCATGGCATACCGCTCGCCCGCGTCATCCGCCAGCCAAGGCCGATCCCAGCCCTTGGGCAACGCGGTGGCATAGCTCGACAGGTTCGCCGCCAGAAACCGGCCGCCGGGTTTCAGCACCCGCCGGATCTCGTCATAGGCGGCGCGCAGATCCGGGATGTCGATCAGGGTCATATAGCTGACCACCATATCGAAACTCTGGTCCGGAAACGGCAACGCCTCGGCCCGGCCCGGCACATAGGCCCCGCCTGGGTGGCGCGCAGCCGCATGGCGGCGCAGCGCGTCCGTCGGCTCGATGCCTACGCTGTCGCACCCCACCGACGCCAGCATCCGGCAGAACCGCCCTTCGCCACTGCCCAGATCCAGCACCGTCGCAGGCGACGCCGCGCGCACGCGCTCCAACATCGGCGCGTCCAGCACAAATTCCCGGCTGAAATCGCCCCTCTCGCCCATATCGGCGATCCAGGCCCCGGCCGATGTCTCCCAACCATCTGTCATTGCAAACATCTTGTTCATGGTCGGCACAAGACCAAGATCCGGCGGGAATTCGATGTGACAAATGTCAAACTTTGTGAAAAACCCGGAGGTGATGACAGATCCGCACGAGACCGCCATGCAAGCCCGCCTTTTGCGCCGCATGACCTGCCACCTGGGCGAGGGCCCGATCTGGACAGGCACCGCCTGGGCCTTCTTCGATATTCTCAACGGGGATCTGCACCTGCTCTCGCCCGACGGCCAGGACCTCAGGACCCACAATCTGGGCCGGTTCGCCTCCGCCGCCGCACTGACCGACGGCCCCGAATTGCTGGTCGCGACAGAAAGCGATCTGACGCTGATCGACCCGGCCACCGGCACCCAGACCAGCCTCTGCCCGCTCGAGGCCGACAACCCAGTCACCCGATCCAATGACGGCCGGGCCGACCGGCGCGGCGGCTTCTGGATTGGCACCATGGGCACCAGCGCCGAGCCCGAGGCCGGGGCGCTCTACCGCTATGTCGGCGGGCACCTGCGCTGCCTGCGCCGCGGCCTGACCATCCCCAACGCGATCTGCTTCTCGCCCGATGGCGGCACCGCCTATTTCGCCGACAGCCATCTGGGCACGGTCTATCGCTGGCGTCTGGATGACGAGGGCTGGCCGCTTGGCGCGCCCGAGGTGTTCTTTCGCCTGCCTTCCAGCGCGGGCGCCCCCGATGGCGCGGTGATCGATGCCGAAGGGGCGATGTGGATCGCACTTTGGGGGGCCGGCAAGGTACAACGTGTCCTGCCCACCGGAACCTTCGACACCGCAATCGAGGTTGCGGCCAGCCAACCCTCGTGCCCGGCCTTCGGGCCCGATGGCGCGCTGCTGATCACCACCGCGCGCGAACACCTCTCGCCGGCCGAGCTGGCCGATGATCCGCTGGCCGGGTCGGTGTTCGTCGCTCAAACGCCCGTTCCCGGCATCCCCGAACCCACGGTACGCCTGCCATGACACCCGCTGCCCTTCTCCGTGACCTGTTCGACGCCGCCGTCGCCACCGCCCTTCCCGACCGGATCATCGCGACCCACCTGCCGCCCGCGCCGGACAAGATGGATCCAGAAGCCCTTGCCCGCATGCGTCGGATGATCGTGCCGTTG
>CAYWND010000546.1:0-2477 GCA_964459085.1 uncultured Oceanibium sp.
GTTGCGTACCTTGCGGACGTTTGACCACCGCGCCACCACAAACAAAACGAGCATACCGGACGGAACAAGGTGCAATGAGACAGGATCCCCCTAACAAAATCGGGCGCCGCGATGCGCTGGGCCTTGCCGCGACCGCCGGGGCGGGGGCCGTGATTGCGGCGCCAGCCAGCGCACAGACAAGCCGTGTTCTGACCGTCGCGCTGACCAGTGGCGATCCGGCGATTCGCGCAGCCGCGGACCGGCTGGGCACGCGGCTGCGGACCGCCTCGGCCGGTGGGCTGGATCTGAGGATCGGGGATGTCGTGCAGGGTGCCGACGCTGTCACCGCCGTCTCGGACGGGTCGGTCGACGGGGTTCTTGGGCTTGCGGATGCGTTCATGGATGTGGACCCGGCCTTCGGCCTGTTCTGCTCGACCCCCTTCGGTCTGGGACCGCGCGAGTTCGAGGCCTGGATCTATCATGGCGGCGGCCAGGCGGACTGGGACGAACTGGCTGGCACCTATGGAATGAAGTCGCTGCTGGTCGGGGATTTCGGCCCGCGCCCGGTGGGCTGGTTCAACGCACCCCTGGACAGTGCTGCAACTCTGTCGGGTCAGGTGATGAACACCCGCGGGTTGGGCGGGGTCGCGGCCCGCGCCTGGGGTGCGCAGGTGGTCACGCAGGCGGCGTCCAGCATTGGTGGCGACGTCTTCGGCACCGACAGCTTTGGCCTGGCCGCGGATCTGGATGCTGGCCTGAACACACGGTTTGCGGTGCTGCACACACCGGCCGCGCTGAGGCCGCATCGGGCGGTGCACATCTCGCTGTCGCGCGGGGTCTGGGACTTTCTGTCCGAGGCCGAGCGCATGTTGCTGGACACCTGCTGCATGGCCGAGGCGGATTACATGTGCGGGCTGAGCGTCAGCCGGGAGATGACCGCCTTTGCCGAACTGACCCGCAACGGCGTGGTCCCCGTGGCGCTGGATCCGGCGGTGTTTGCCGATCTTTCGGCGACAGCCACGACCGCAGTGGCGGACGAGATTGCCGGTGCCAGCCGGGTGACCCCGGTGCAGAATGCCTACACCACCTTCCTTGAGGAGGTTTCAAACTGGACCGCGATTGGCGAGAGCGCATTTTCGGTCGCCCGCGCGCGCGCGCTGGGAATATGAGGACCCGTAAGGACATGACGACACCGACCGCCCCGCTGTCCCGCCGCTCGGCCCTTGTTGGTCTGGGCACGGCCGCTGCTGCGGGTCTGGCCGCGCCGGCGGTTGCACAATCCGGCCGCGTGCTGAGCCTGGTTGCCACCTGGCCGCGGGGCCTGCCGGGCCTGTGGGACGCCGCCGACCGCTTTGCGGCGCGGGTCAACGCGATGTCGGGCGGCAGCCTGACGATCGAGGCGTTTGCGGCTGGCGAGAAGATGGGCGCCTTTGACAGTTTCGACGGCGTGCGCGAGGGCGCGGCCGACATGTATCACGCGGCCGAGTACTATTGGCAGAACCGCGACCGGGCCTACAACTTCTTCACCACCGTGCCCTTCGGGTTTACCGCCGAGGAATTCACCGCCTGGATCCGGTTCGGCGGCGGGCAGGAGCTGTGGAACGAGATCGCCAACAGCTATGGCCTGCAATCGTTCATGTGCGGCAACACCGGCGTGCAGATGGGCGGCTGGTACGCCAATCCGATCCGCACGCTGGAGGACATGAAGGGACTGCGCATCCGCATTCCCGGCGTGGCAGCGACGATTTTCCAGGAGCTTGGTTCGGAAACCGTGTCGCTGCCTGGCGGCGCGATCCCGGCAGCGCTGTTTTCCGGCGAGATCGACGCGGTCGAATGGGTCGGTCCCTATAACGACCTGAATTTCGGCGTCCAGAAGGTGCTGAAGAACTATATGTATCCCGGGTTCCACGAGCCCGGAACCTGTGCCTGCGTGGGCATCAACCTGGGTGTCTGGCAGAGCTTGTCCGACACCGAGAAGGGAATTATCCAGGCCGCCGCCGCCGCCGAGAACCGGTCGATGCTGGCCGAATACTCGGCCCGGTCAGGCCGCGCGCTGGAGCAGATGAAACTGGAATACGGCACCAACGTGCAGCGGTTTCCCGATGCCATCTATGCCGAGGTTGCGCGCATCGCCAGCGACACGATCCGCGGCATCGGCGAGGCGGATGGCTTTGCCAATCGCGTGGTGACCAGCTTCCTGGAGTTCCGGGATCTGGTGATGCCCTATTCCAAGCAGATCGCCGGCCAGTATGTCTCGGCCCGGGCCGAGACCCAGGCCGCGGCAGCCCCGATCGAGGAAGAGCTGCTGGAGATCAACGACTAGGGTCAGGACCCAATTATCCCGCACCGCTGGTTTGACAGATTTTCTGGCTGACTGAGATCAGAGCCGAAGGAATAGTGGGGCTGTTCAAAGGATCTGATCTGACGGCAGGCGGAAAATCCGTCAAATCCGGAGGACGCCAGATCCACGGCGTCTCAGGGGCCCGGGCCGCTTGAAA
>CAYWND010000547.1:0-2473 GCA_964459085.1 uncultured Oceanibium sp.
TCGCCGAACACCCGCCCCAGCTTGAGCCCATTGAGGTAAAGGTGACCGTGGCCAACCCCCGGGGCGTGCTCACCGTCCGCCGCGTCGCGCGAGAACGTGAAATTGCGGACCTGGGTTTCGACCAGCCAGCCCTCGTCCAATTCTCGGACCCTAAGCGTGATCTCGGGCGGATCGCCGTCCCAGCAGCCATTGCAATGCCATCCGGCGTGGGAGGCCATACGGTCCATCGCATCACCGGCCTGCAGACGCGCCCGTACCGCAACGTCACCGGCCCGTTCAAACCGAAGCGAGATCGGCAGCAGCCTGCCGTCCTGCAACTCACCCTCGATCCCGGTCAGAACGATCTGTGCGCCGTCAGAAGACAGAACGATGGGCGTGTCTTGAGGTATCGCGGCCATCCGGCCCTGATCCACTCCGGCAAGATCAGCACCGGCGGCCACGTCCGACTGGACCCCGATCAGCGTGTCAGGTCCGCCTTCGCCAACTAGGGTCAGGTTAACGACCACGCTGCCCGGATCCTTGCCCGGCCGCGCCACAGCATTAGAGATCGCGATGCTGCCGGTTTGGGGTGAAGCCAGGAACAGGACAAACGCCGTCGCGGCAGCCGCCAACAGAAGGCCTGCAAACGCAATTGCCGCTTTCATGCCGCACCCCCCACGCTATGCTCTGCGAATGAGGATGAGGGAAGGCGCGAGCGCAATCAAGATCGGCAGTCTTGTCGCGGTGGCTGCAAGCCTTCTTAGGGGCGGACCGGCGCGGGCCCATGCCTCGGAACAAGGGTTCGTTCTGCTGCTTCCCACGGATGTCTACATTGCGGCAGGCGTCAGCAGCGTCGCCGTCACCGTGTTGCTGCTGGCGATCCTGCCCGGCCAGGTGACGCTGCGCCTGTTCGGGCCGATCCGCACTGGCTTGCGATTGCCGCAAAGGGGAGATGTCGCCACCGGCATGGCAGCATCACTTGCCTTGTGCGCCCTGATTTGGATTGGGGCCAGCGGCTCGCGGGATCCGCTGGCCAACTTGCTGCCCCTGACGATCTGGACCATCTGGTGGATCGCGCTGGTCAGCTTGCAGGGTCTTTTCGGAGATCTTTGGCGATGGTCCAATCCTTGGACGACACCGGCGCTTATGGTCCGGCGATGGATCTGCGGGGCAGTTTTTCGGCTGCCCGCATCAATTGGATACGCGCCAGGGCTTTTGAGTTTTCTTGGATTTGCGGCATTTCTGCTGGCCGATCCCGCGCCATCGGATCCGGTGCGATTGGCCGGTTTCGTGTTGGCGTATTCGACCTGGACCATCGGCGGCCTGATCCTGTTTGGGCGGCGTTGGTTGGTTCGGGCCGAATGGATCACGATGTTGATGCGCCTCTATGCCAGGGTTGCCTTCACCGGCGCCTTTCAGGGTCGTATTGCGTTGGGTCTGCCCGGGTGAAGGTTGGTTGCTCGTCGTCCGCTACCCGCCGGTCTGGCCGTGTATGTTCTGCTGCTATTGGGAACAGGCAGTTTTGATGGATTGAACGAGACTTTCTGGTGGTTCTCGCTAATCGGCATCAACCCGTTAGAGTTTCCGGGCCGTTCCGCAGTCATCGTACAGAATACGGTTGGCCTGCTGCTGGCAAATGTTGCATTGATCTTGATATTCGCGCTGTTCGTCTGGGCAGGATTGGTTCTGGCCAAGGCCGATATTGCGTTGGGCCTGGCATTTCGGCTGTTCGCGCCGACCATTCTGCCCATCGCCCTGGGCTATCACGTTGCCCACTACCTGACGGCATTCATGGTGGATGCGCAATATGTGCCCCCCGCGCTGAGCGATCCGATGGGGCGGGGGGGCGACATCCTGGGGCTGGGCACCTACTATGTCACGACCGGGTTTTTCAACACACAGGACACGGTGCGCGCGATCTGGTTGTCGCAGGCGGCCGCGGTTGTTTTTGGGCATGTGGTTGCGATCCTGGCTGCCCATGCGGTGGCGGTGCGCGCGTTTGGCCCCGGACGTAGGGCTGTGTTGAGTCAGGTGCCGCTGGCGGTGTTCATGATCGCCTATACGTTCTTCGGGCTGTGGCTGTTGGCATCACCACGCGGGATGTAAGCCTGTCTGGGGCATTTGCCGGGCAAAAAACTGGACAAACCGTTGTCCTGTTCGCAAACTTGGAACCAACGAGTGGCCGTCAAGCGGCCCGGAACCGATAATCAACGGGGAACGAAGAATGACGACCAAATCCGGCCGTCCCGCAGGGACATCTAGAAGAACTGCACTCAAAACACTGGCTGGGGGCGCGGCGACGCTGCCGCTGTGGGCCAGATTTGCGCAGGCACAAAGCTCGGAACCGATCAAGGTCGGGTTTCAGGTGCACCGAACTGGCATCGGCGCGGCCTATGGGCGCTGGTACGACCGCACCACGATGGCTGCGGTCAAAAAGATCAACGACGAAGGTGGCATTGGCGGGCGCATGGTCGAGATCGTGGCCGAGGATGAC
>CAYWND010000548.1:0-2464 GCA_964459085.1 uncultured Oceanibium sp.
CGGAGGATCTGAGGGATTGTCGGCACAGTGGTCGAAGTTTTTGATGCTTGCGACCATCAGTTCATGCCTCGGTCACGGGCATCAGCCGCCTTTTTAATCGTCTCCATCACCTCGGTCTCGATGAAGCGAGGGTGGCCGCCGATGTGGATCGGCCGGGGAAGGCGACCGTTCCGGATGTCACGGTAGATCGACGCGCGGCTGCGGGACAGGAGCGCGCAGAGGTCCGCAAAAGTTAGGAGCTTCGGAACGGTGTTATGGGCATCCATGATAGTCTCCGATTTGTCTGTGTCGGCATGCCTCATGGATGGCCATAAGAGTTGGCGGTAGTCACCGTACGTTTTCTACGAAAACGAGCGAAAAATCTCACGCCCCGGTCTGATTCAAAATCATAGGTCGAATTTATTGCGCTATTTCATGCTCTTGGGCGACTTTCGCCTGCGATTGGAATCGCGGGCGCGAAGCGAAGCCTCAGATCCGTGAAAATCTTTGAACATCACCATATCGGCCTTTCGCGCGACGTGTTTTGGGTTTCTGAATCCTACACGTTCGAGAAAAGCCAACATATTGTCGTAGCAGGCGTTTCGTTCTGCGCCCGCAGTTTGGTTCTTCACGGTTCGTGGGCCAAGGCTGGAATGATCAAACTCCAGATGCTTGATCAAAATACGGATTGCATCCTGCGGCGTGAGGTCTTCTGGCCATTCGCCACTGGCAAGCAGACTTGCGCGCGACACAGCTGCTTCGATGGATCCTGGTTCACCTTGAAGCTGAAAATGCTCATCCTCAAATATTGTGGACAGGGCTCGCAAGTGCGTCAGGGCCACGTTGAGCTGTGCTTCAATTCTACGGTACTTGTTTGGCAAAAGCGGTTGAAACAAAAACACCGCATCGCGGGCGAGACTATCGCCAAGTGAAGACCGGGTAAGGGATGTTTCCTCAAACTCAGACGCTCTTGCCTCTTCGAGGACGTCGATTGCCGCAAAAACCTGATCGGTCAGAAGCTCAGAGGATGTGCTGTCAGACGCTTGGAGAATGCGCTGGTAGAACCGTCGCAGCAGTTCCGGATCGGATTGATCTTCTGGCGTCATCTGCGGGGTGTTTGATACCACGACACAACCTCCTCTATCGAATGGCCACGACTGTGGCGGAAGCCTGCGTAACGTGTGCTCCCCACCTTTCCATCAGCACGCGCCGCTTCTCAATGAGATCCGATCTCGCATAGGCGCGCTCCGACTTGGAGCCAACCTGGTGCGCCAAGCACATCTCGGCAATCTCGCGCGGCTGGTTGCCTTTCTCGGACGCCCAGTCACGGAACGACGACCGGAAGCCATGCACCGTGTAGGGGATGTCCCGGCGTCGCAGCACCATGGACATCGACATATTTGAGAGCGGCTTCCAGCGTCGCTGCCCAGGAAACACATACTCCTCGTCAAGGCGGATATTTCTGGCCTGTTGCAACGTATCCAGAGCTGGGCCAGACAGCGGAACACGGTGTTCCTGAGCCATCTTCATCCTTGCGGCGGGAATGGTCCAGGTGGCTTCCGACAGGTCGATCTCGGCCCAGCACGCTCCGAGCACTTCGTTGGTTCGCGTGGCGGTCAGGATCAGGAACCTAAGCGCAATCTCGGCTGCGGGCGCGCTGTCGTTGCTGATGCTCGCAACGAAACCAGGGACGTACTGCCATGGCATTGCTGCGTGATGTTGCCCCCGGTCACGCTGCTTCGGCAGACCGCGGTCGACACCACGGCCAGGGTTTTCCTTGTCATGGAAGCCTGCAGCTCTTGCCCAATCCATTACGGTTCCGATCCGTTGCCGAACCCGCCGAGCGGTCTCGGCCTTCTCCGTCCAGATGGGTGCCAGTACCTGGAGAACATCTGCCGTCTCGATCCGGTCAACCGGGCGATCGCCGATCACAGGAAATGCGTAGGTCTCAAGCGTGCGGATCCACTGGTCGGCATGCTTGGCGTTCTTCCAGGTTGGCTTAAGAGCTTCACACTGCTGCCGAGAGGCGTCCTCGAACGTTGGAGTGGGTCGCTTTTCAAGCCGACGTGCCTCAAGCGGGTCCTCGCCCCTTCGCGCCTTGGCCCTAAGCGAGAGGGCTTCCATACGTGCATCTGCAAGGCTGACCAGGGGATACCCACCCAGTCCGACGTCCCGCCGTCGCCCTCGAATAGTGATCCGTTGCATCCATCGCTTTGCACCCGACTCGGACACGACGAGGTGCAGCCCCTCGCCATCGGCGTATCGTCCCGGTTCCGAAAGGGCCCGGATTCTGCGATCATTCAGTGCGTGATGCAATTTTTTTGGCATCCCAGATTGCGGTCATCCCACATAAGCGCCCACGAAAAATATGAGATAGTCTGAGACGCATTGCAAGAGGATGGCGTATGGAGTGCCGCAGAACATCGCAACCAAGGGCGACTTTGAGCATTATGAAGCATTATGAAACAGGGTGGTGGCGGAGAGA
>CAYWND010000549.1:0-2463 GCA_964459085.1 uncultured Oceanibium sp.
CGCGATTCTGGGACTGCGTAGCAGTTCCAGCCGGGTGCGGCCCACAGCTGACTGGTCCGTGGCGCGGGGCGGTTTGGGGATGTCGAGGCCAAAGAATACCAGTGCACCGATCAGGTTGATCGCAACCACCGCCAGGTACCCGCCCGCGAACGGGATCGGGTCGGTCCAGGTGCCGGTCAGCTTGACCAGTTGCGGGCCGATGATGGCCGAGATCAGCCCGCCCGCCATGACATAGGAGATTGCCTTTGGGCGAAACGCGTCCGAGGCCGTGTCGGTTGCGGCAAATCGATAAAACCCCTGCGCTGACATATAGACGCCCGTGCACAGCGACCCTGCCAGAAGCAGCGCGAACGACCCCGACAAGAGGCCCCAGGCCCCCAGCGCGCCGCCCAGGGCACCGGCCCCGGCACCGATCAGAAATCCGGGCCTGCGGCCGTGGCGCTGCATCACCTCGGACAGGATCGGCGCGGTCAGCATCGAGGCCAGCACGATCAGCGAGATTGGCAGCGTCGCCAGGCTGGCATTGGGCGACAGCAACTGCCCCGCGAGACCGCCCAGCACAAAGACTATGGGCATCTGGGCGCCCAGCAGACCTTGTGCCACGACCAGCACGGTCACGTTGCGGCGGGCGCGGGCCCGAGAGGGATCTGTCGTCGCCATGCCTTGCTTCTACCGCGCCCGGGCGTAATGTCCAGCCACCAGTTCAGGAGGTACGGCATGGCGCCGTTGGACGAGGCATCGCTGGCGCAAGGGGTGGCGTGGCTCTGTCGGGCCGAGCCTGCGTTTCAGGCCATTCATGATGCCGTCGGTCCGATCCGGCAACGCGTCCGCGACCCGGGATTTCCCGGTCTTCTGGGCATCATCACGGGCCAGCAGGTGTCGGTGGCGTCAGCCGCCGCGGTTTGGGACCGGTTGGAGCGCGCCGGTCTGACGCAGGCGAATGTGGTCGCCAACAGCCCGGCCGAGGCATTGCAGGCCTGCGGACTGACGCGTCAGAAGGCGGGGTATGCGGGCGCGATCGCGCGCGCGGGCGTGGATTTCGACGCACTTGCCACCTTGTCGGACGATGCCGCACGGGCCGCGCTGGTAGCGCTGCCGGGCATCGGGGTCTGGAGCGCCGAGATCTATCTGATGTTCGCATTGAGACGCCGGGATGTCTTTGCCGCCGGTGATCTGGCCCTGAAAGAGGCCGCGCGCGACCTGTTCGGTCTGGATACCCGCCCGACCGAGCCTGACCTGCGGGAAATGGCCCAGGCCTGGGCGCCCTGGCGCACGGTCGCCGCGACGATGCTGTGGCAGTACTATGGGGCGGGCGGGCGACGGACCGAGGTTGACCGCTAGGCGCGGCGCGGGCATACCCGGCGGGATGCGATCGGCACACGGACCCTGATGGCGGCGAAAATCCTTTTGACTGGCGGCGCGGGTTACATCGGGTCGCACACCTATGTCGCGCTGGCCGCGGCAGGGTACGACGTGGTGATCCTGGACAATTTCTCGAATGCCAAGGGCGACGTGCCGGATCGGCTGGAGTTGATCACCGGGCGTCCCGTGACCTGCGTGCGCGGGGGTGTGGGGGCTGCCGATACGCTGGCGAGTCTGTTCGCTGCGCATGATTTCAATGCGGTGGTCCATTTCGCCGCCAGGAAGGCAGTCGGCGAGTCGACCCAAAGGCCGCTGGACTATGCGCGCACCAATATCGGTGGGCTGATGGCGCTGTTGCAGGTGATGGAGGCGCGCGGCGTGCGGCGGTTGGTGTTTTCGTCCACAGCCACCGTCTATGGCGTGGCGCAAACGGTCCCGACGCCCGAAACGGCACCGCTGGATTTCACCTCTCCTTATGCGTTCACCAAGCTCAGCTGCGAGCACCTGCTGCGCCAGATGGCGGCCGCCGATTCGGCATGGGCGTTCGGGGTGCTGCGCTACTTCAATCCCGCCGGAGCACACGAGAGTGCGCTGATCGGCGAGGATCCCGAGGGCGTGCCCGACAACCTGATGCCCTACATCGCCAGAGTCGCCAATGGCGAGCTGGACCGCCTGAGCATCTTTGGCGACGATTATGACACCGCCGACGGTACCGGGGTGCGCGACTATATCCATGTCGAGGATCTGGCCCGGGCGCATGTCCTGTCGCTGGCGAAACTGATCGAGACCGGGCAGGGTCACACCCTGAACATCGGGACGGGGCAGGGGTATTCGGTCTATGACATGCTGCGCGCCTATGAACGTGCCGTGGGACGTACCCTGCCGCATCAGGTCGTCGCGCGAAGACCGGGCGATGTCGCCGTTTATCTGGCGGATCCGACGCAGGCGCGGCAGGAACTGGGGTTTGTGGCGCAGCGCGATCTGGACGAGATGTGTGCGTCCAGCTGGCGCTGGATCTCGCGCGCGCGCAACAGCCATTCCGACACCAAAGATCCCGACCCAACAGACGGAGCGAATTGAAAATGCCTCTTACAGGACCAC
>CAYWND010000550.1:0-2455 GCA_964459085.1 uncultured Oceanibium sp.
ATCACGCTGACCAGATCACCGCCGCCTGCGCGCTGCCCGCGCTGGCGCGCGCCAAAGACGCCGGCCTGGACGTCACGGCGGGCACATCCGTCCACCACCTGACGCTGAACGCCTTTGACGTCGACGACTATCGCACCTTCTTCAAGGTCAAGCCGCCGCTGCGGTCCGAGGATGATCGCCTGGCCACCGTCCAGGCGGTGGCCGACGGGCTGATCGACATCATCAGTTCGATGCACACGCCCCAGGACGAAGAGAGCAAGCGCCTGCCCTATGAGGAGGCCGCCAGCGGCGCGGTTGCGCTGGAAACCCTGCTGCCCGCCTGTCTGCAACTGGTCCATGCCGGACACATGGACCTGCCGCACCTGTTCCGTGCGCTTTCGCTGAACCCGGCCCGGCGGCTGGGACTGGCCTCTGGGCGCCTGGCCGAGGGCGCGCCTGCGGACCTGCTGCTTTTTGATCCCGACACACCCTTTGTTCTGGATCGCGCCACGCTTCAGTCAAAATCAAAGAATACGCCCTATGACGGACGCCGCATGCAGGGTCGCGTGTTGCGGACCTTCGTTGCCGGACAGGAGATCTACAGGGCATGATGGACCTCGTTGCACTTGGCGCAGGATACCTTCTGGGGTCGATTCCCTTCGGGATCGTGATTGCGCGGATGATGGGCCTGGGCGATCTGCGCCAGATCGGGTCGGGCAATATCGGCGCGACCAATGTTCTGCGCACCGGCAACAAGGGCGCGGCCCTTGCCACGCTGATCCTGGACGCGGCCAAGGGCGGCATTGCCGTCCTGCTGGCCAGTTGGCTGATATCGGACCTCGCAGGCGCGCTGGCCGGGCTGGGGGCGTTCGTCGGCCATCTCTACCCCGTCTGGCTGAAATTCAAGGGCGGCAAAGGCGTGGCCACGTTTCTGGGCATCCTGCTGGCGTTCAGCCCGGCGGCCGGGCTTGCCACCTGCCTCAGCTGGCTGGCCGTTGCCGCGACCTGCCGCATTTCGTCGGCCTCGGCCCTGGTGTCATCCGTTGTCGCGCCGGTCTGGCTGCTGGCCGCGGATCAGGGCCAGGCGGTCTGGGTCGCCGGTGTCATGTCGGCCCTGATCTGGTGGCGTCACCGCGAAAACATCGCGCGGCTGCGCGATGGGACCGAGCCGATGATTCGCCTGCGGCGCAGCGCCTGAACCAGGCACGACGGCACGCCCTGACCCTGGGTCAGGGCCACATTCCTGCCACATCATCGCCACGTTCCAACCGTCCAATCCCGACCATGCATGAAAGGGACACAGGATGATGGGATTCGGCGAATCCGTGCGGCGCTGCCTGCGCGGGTGGATCACGTTTACAGGGCGCGCCAGCCGGGCGGAATACTGGTGGTTCATCCTGTTCCAGATCCTGGTCGCGATTGCCTTCATGGGCGCGTTTTTCGCAATGGGCGGCGGCGCGGTCCTGCTCAACGCCTCCAGCATTCTGGGCGGTGTGCTGATGGGCGGTCTGGGCGTCGTGTTCCTGCTGGTCATGCTGTACCTGTTCGTTGCCAGCATATCGGTGACCATCCGCCGCCTTCACGACCGCAACATGAGCGGTTGGTGGTATGGCGGCTTTATCGGGTTGAACGTGGTCCAGGGCGTGGTCACCGGCATCGACGGGACCGGCGGCGGCGCGCTGGGAATGGGCCTGAGTGTCCTGGTGCTGGTCGGATCCCTGGCGCTGTTTGTACTGATGGTGCTGCGCGGCACGCCCGGCCCGAACCGCTATGGCCCTGACCCCCACATGCCGACCCCTGCCGAGATCTTTGCGTAATGCGAGGCGCTGCCTCGCGCTCCGGAGTATTTTCTAACAGAAAGAAGGGGCCCTTTACCCTTTGTTAAGGGCCCTCTTTGCTCCTCTAAATACTCCTGCCGAGCTCGCCACTCAAACTGCGGAAGGTGTTGTTCGGCACCGCACACCCGGCCGTCAGGCCGAGGGCGCCATGGCCTCGCCATCACGCTTTAGTAGCTGTATTCGCCGTAAATCCGGCTCAGGTCCCCACCCCAGGGCCCGTGGTACTTCTCCAGCAGCTCGTCGGCGGGTGTGCGGCCGCTGTCCACGATCTCGTGCAGGGCATTCAGGAAATGCGTCTCGTCCGGGATCAGGCCGCCCGCGCCCTCGCGGGCCCGCGCCGCCAGACCCGACTGGGCGATCTGCAGCACCTCGCCCGCCAGATCCAGCATCGACCGGCCGCCGATCTGCGCCTGCAGCCCCTGTTTGGACGCGTCCAGGCGCAGTTGCGCGCGTTGTTCGGCCGTCCAGCCCCGGGCCAGATCCCAGGCCGCATCCAGCGCCGTCTGGTCATAGAGCAGCCCGACCCATAGCGCAGGCAGCGCGCACAGTCGCCGCCAGGGGCCGCCATCGGCACCGCGCATTTCCATGAACTTCTTGATCCGCGCCTCGGGGAAGATGGTGGTCAGGTGATCGGCCCA
>CAYWND010000551.1:0-2447 GCA_964459085.1 uncultured Oceanibium sp.
GAACCAAGACAATCATCATGATCGCACACCGCCTGACCACTGTAAAAAACTGCGACCGCATATTCTTGCTAGAGAACGGTAGGGTCGGAGCGTCAGGCAAATTCGAGGAACTGACCGCCAAAAGCGAAACCTTTCGCGATATGGCGCAAAATATATAAGCTTTAGGATTTCGAATGGGTCAACTAAGTCGACGGCTTCTTTGGATTGCATCGCCTTCGGTCGGCGAAACTTCCGAAGTTTGGGTCCTGCGACAGGTCGATCATCTAACGAGCTTCGACGCGGAGTTTCTAGTATGGAATGACGTACGGCCGAAAACACAAAGCGCTGCTATTGTTCGACATGTGATGAGCGAACCCCGGCCGGCTCGTCTGTCGGAATCCGGAGCGAAGAAGTGGTTGTCTCGCTTCCAAAGACTGCCACATCTGAATTTCTATGGTTCCTCTGTTCGTGAGGCAAAGTCGATTGTTCGATTAGGTGCCGAACGAGTGCCAAGTCTTCTTCTAAGTCACTATGGTCAAACAGCTCTGCGAATGCTGGCGGTCTCCAATAGACTCGACATACCGCATGTGGCCCACTTCCATGGTTCCGATTTGTCTTCATCGTTGGCAAATCGATGGTATCGCTGGTCGCTGCGGGCCCAACTTGATAAGTTTGATGCTGTAGTCGTGGTCGGGTCAGCACAACGGGATTGGCTGGTTCGGCAAGGGTGGTGCAATCCCGACAAAATCCATCTGATCCCCTGTGGCGCGCCGCTCCAGGACTTTGTACGGACCAAGCCGATCAGTTTCGATCCATTGCGTTTCCTAACCGTCTCGCGCCTGACACCGCAAAAGGGCCTAGATATTAACATTCGCGCGTTCGCTCAGATACGAGCCGAGTATCCACTGGCGAGCCTTACGATTGTCGGGTCCGGAAAGGATCTAGCACGCCTGCAACCGCTTGTTTCCGAACTTGGACTAACAGAAAGCGTCCGCTTCACCGGCGCGCTTTCCCCGTCCGAGGTGCGTGCGCAATTGGATGACGCATCAGTCTTCTTGCAACACTCCCTGGACAGTGAAGGATTTGGCGTTTCCCTGACCGAGGCGATGGCGATGGAACTGCCGGTCATCGTTTCAGATTGCGGCGGTCTGGCTGATCAGGTGAAAGACGGTGAAACCGGGCTATTGTGCCCGCAACGCGATGTAGCAGCCGTCGCCGCCGCCATGCGCCAACTGGCGGCCAATCCGCACGTGGCGTTTCAGATGGGGAAGGCCGCAAGCGAAAGTGCGCGGCGCAACTACGATACAGCGGGCCAGGTCGCCAAGTTGCAGCAGGTATTGTTGGATATAGTCGCCCGGCGCGAAGGCTGAGACGTTAGGTTGTGCGGCACAGGATTCAATTCCGGAACGGGCAAACTTCCCAGAGCTTTTCCGCCACTGGCGCGATTTCCGGCTGTGCGCTGGCCGCGACGTGTTCCGCGACCTTTGGCAGTGCAAGATCTTCAGGCCCGGTAATTTCAGCGCGCGTGGGTGCATCTTTCAGACCGAACGCCATGTAGTAGTCCCGAAACTTTGATCCATCCCCCATGATCTGTGTTTGTGCTTGTGGCTCAAAGCGGACCCAGCCAGCGGGGACTCCGAACGCGTGCGACACGATCAATCCGTGCAATGAACTCGATATAGTTTGCTCGCACGTGGCGATTTCGGACACGATGCGTTCCAGCGGCGCGGTGACATCGATAATCCGCACATCCGAATTGTCATGGGCCATGTCTCGCACCCGGTCCAGTTCCTTGTAGTGCGGTATGATGCCCAGCGACTTGCGATCCAGACCGGTATCGGGTTGGCAGAAACGCGGCAGCAAGATCCCGGGATCGCCATAGACCTCGGGGCATGGGTAGGACAACTCCAGGCAGCGTGCCCGGGACAATGGACCCCGAACCGCCCGGATTTCCAGCGGTCGCGCAAAGCTGTCCCGTGCCGAGATGATCCCGCTACCCCAGACAACCGCGCTGTCGGGCGCCTCGATCGAGCGCAGAATACTGCCAGCGGCAAACACTGTGGGCAAACCGGCCTTTGTTGGCCGGTAGTATGGCATTTGACCGGTTGCCTTGAGATAGATGTACGGGCCGATCCAATCGTCAAAATTACGAGGCTCGTAGAAGCTCCAATACATCATCTGGCCGCGATAGGCGCCCATCCGGGCCAGAATTTTCTGTATTGTTGTCGGCTTTTGAAATCTGTCCTGCATAATCGATACCGTCCGTCCCTGCCTGAGGCTAGATACAGGCAAAGGCGGGCCGGTAAAAGGGCCTCGTCAGACTGACCGGAACGCCTTGGTGCTGCGTCATGCGATACCTGAAAACAAACCCTGATCCGAGAAGCTGTGGCCGGGCAGTACGGACGACACAAGATTTTCGTTCATCCCAAGGTGACGGACCATGATCTCGCCCATGATGTCCAGGCAGT
>CAYWND010000552.1:0-1585 GCA_964459085.1 uncultured Oceanibium sp.
AGCAAATCGCTCAAGACTTGCAGCCACAGAACAATTGATGTTCTTTTGCGAGAAGCTCTCAGACGCAGCTCCGAACACCGCGATCATATCTGCCCGCGCCTCTCGGGCCGCAGCGTACCCCTTCATGTTCGGCGTCAGCGCGGAGAAGATCACACCCGCCTGGCGGTCAATGCCAGCCATCACCTGTGCCGCATCGGCCAGTTGCGGCACCCAGCGCGGCGAGACAAAACTGGTCACCTCGATCCGCTGCAGACCCGCAGCGGACAGCATGTCGACCAGCGCGATCTTGTCGGCGGTCGGAATGATCCGGGACTGGTTCTGCAACCCGTCGCGCGGCGCGACCTCGAAGATGGTGGCCTCAGTCATCGGCCACCTCGGCAAACTCCACCAACACGGCGCCGTCCTGAACCTGGTCGCCCTCGGCCGCGTTGACCGCCGCGATCACGCCTGTGGCTGGCGCGGTCAGCGTGTGTTCCATCTTCATCGCCTCGAGCACCAAGAGCGTCGCACCGGCGTCGATCCGATCCCCGGCGCGGACATCCACGCTGCGCACAAGTCCGGGCATCGGGGACCGGATCAACCCATCCCCATCAGGCCTGTCGCCGCCTGCGTCCAGCGGGTCGGGCCGCATCAGCACATATTGCCCGCCATCTGCCGCGATTGTGATCCGGTCCGGACCAACACTGAACCGGGCGGTCAGTCGGCGCCCGTCGCAGCGGGCGGAAAGGACACCTTCGGTGCGGGTGACCCCGGTCAGCGTCACGGCCCCCTCCGGGCAGGTGACGGCAAAGCCGCCTGGACTTGGTTGGCTGACCTTCAGGGCGACCGCCGCCTGGCCCGTGACAAGGGTGATCGCATGCTCAAGCGGCTGCCACAGCGTGAACCCGTCCGCATCCGGACGCGGCAGGTCCATTGCCGCAAGGGCCGCCATCGCAAGGACATGCAGCGGGGGCGCGGGATCGCGCGTCAGACCATCGATGTCGCGATCAATCAACCCGGTGTCGACCCGGCCAGCCGCGAACTCGGGATGCGCGATCAAGCGGCCCAGGAACCCCAGATTGGTGGTCGCGCCCGAGACCAGGGTATCCGACAGCGCCGAGGACATCGCGCGCCGGGCCGACTCGCGATCCGGGCCGAAGGTGATCATCTTTGCGATCATCGGGTCGTACCACGGGGTGATCTCGTCACCCGCCTCGACCCCGGCCTCGACCCGCGCGGTGTCCGGAAACCGGACAGCATCCAGCCGACCGGTCGCGGGCAGAAACCCACGGGCCGGATCCTCGGCATAGATCCGCGCCTCGAAGGCGTGGCCGGTGATGCGCAGGTCATCCTGCGCGACCGGCAACGGCTCGCCCGCGGCCACGCGCAACTGCCATTCCACCAGATCGACGCCGGTGATTGCCTCGGTCACGGGATGTTCCACCTGCAGGCGCGTGTTCATCTCCATGAACCAGAATCCCGTGGGCGTCATGTCGTTGCCGTCCACGATAAACTCGACCGTTCCCGCCCCCGCATAGCCGATCGCCTCGGCGGCCCGTACGGCGGCCGAGCCCATGGCCTGGCGCATCGCGCCGGTCATGCCGGT
>CAYWND010000552.1:1595-2446 GCA_964459085.1 uncultured Oceanibium sp.
CTCTTCGATCACCTTCTGGTGTCGCCGCTGCAGCGAGCAGTCACGTTCGAACAGGTGAACCGCCCGGGCACCGTCGCCGAACACCTGCACTTCGATATGGCGGGGATTGGCGATGAACTTCTCGATCAGACAGGCATCATTGCCAAAGGCGGCCAGCGCCTCGGACCGGGCCGAGGTCAGAGCGGACGCGAAACCCTCTCCATCATCGACCCGGCGCATGCCTTTGCCGCCGCCGCCCGCGACGGCCTTGATCAGGACCGGGTAGCCGATCTTTTCTGCCTCGGCGGCCAGGCGCGCGTCGTCCTGATCCGCCTGGTGATAGCCGGGGACGACCGGAACGCCGGCCTCCTCCATGATCTTCTTGGCCGCGTCCTTCAGTCCCATGGACCGGATCGCATCGGCCGAGGGGCCGACAAAGACCAGTCCGGCCCTGGTCACGGCCTCAACGAAGTCGGGGTTTTCGGACAGAAACCCATATCCCGGATGGATAGCCAGGGCGCCGGTGTCCAGCGCTGCGCGAATGACCGCGTCGATGTCCAGATAGCTCTCGGACGCCTGCGCCGGGCCGATCCGTGCCGCGTGGTCCGCCTGGCGCACATGCAGTGCACCCGCGTCCGCGTCAGAGTAGACCGCAACCGTCTCGACGCCCATGCGCCGGGCCGTCCGCATAACCCGCACGGCGATCTCGCCGCGGTTCGCGATCAGAAGCCTGGTGAACATCCTAGCCCTCCCGTTCCGGGGCCGCGCGCGGGCCGCTCACATCCGGAACACGCCAAAGCGTGTCTCTTCGATCGGAGCCTCGACGGCGGCGGCCAGCGACAGTGACAACACCTCGCGGGTCCGTCGAGGAT
>CAYWND010000553.1:0-2432 GCA_964459085.1 uncultured Oceanibium sp.
GGCGAGATCCAGCAGCTGGACCCCGATCACGGCGTGACCGAACTGTGGCGGGTGATCGCAGGCCTCGAACCGGGCCGAAGGTCGGACAACCAGATCACCTTGTTCGACGGGGTTGGCTTTGCGACCGAGGACTTCAGCGCGCTGCGTTATGTCCGCGACAAGCTGGCGGAGACGGGGCTCTACCAGGATCTGGATATGATTGCGGATCCCGATGATCCGCGGGATCTGTATGGGATGGTGCTGCGGCAGGGAGCGGAGGAGCGGGGTATCTAGTCCAGCACCCGGCGCACGTTCTCAACCGTCAGCGCGCTGACCCGTGTGTTGCCTTCCTGCGTCACGCCCGCGATGTGCGGCGTCAGGATCAGTTTGGGGACGTCTGCGAACTTGCGCGCGGCGTCGGCGGTCAGCGGCTCGGTCTCGAACACATCGAGCGCCGCGCCGCCCAAGCGACCTTCGCGCAGCGCATCGGCCAGCGCCGCTTCGTCGACGATGCCGCCGCGCGCCGTGTTTATCAGTATCGCCCCCGGTTTCATTGCGGCCAATGCTGCATGGTCGAGCATGTTTCGGGTCTGGGGCGTCAGAGGGACATGCAGGCTGAGCACATCGGCGCGGGCCAGCAAGCCCGCAGCATCCAGCCGGTCAACACCTTCCCAGGCAGGGTCGTCAGGATCCAGATGCGGGTCGTGGGCGGCAATGGACATCCCTAAAGCGCGGGCCCGCTGGGCCACGGCACGTGCAATGCCGCCAAATCCCATCAGGCCCATAACCCGCCCCGAAATCTCGCCACCCTGCAGGCGACTGCGCGGCCAGCCACCAGCGATCATCGCGTGGTTGTCGTAGTAGGCCCCGCGGACCAGCGACATTGCGGTCGAGATCACGTATTCGGCGACACTAAGCGTATTTGCCCCGGTCGCTGGACACACCGTGACGCCTGCGGCGGCGCAAGCCTCAAGATCGATGTTGTCCAGCCCAACGCCCAATCGCCCAACGACTTTCAGCGCCGGTGCCGCCGCAAGCAGTTGCTTATCCACCTGGGTGCGGTTGCGCACGACCAGCCCGTCCGCAGTCGCCACAGCGGCGATCAGCGCGTCGCGGTCGTCGACCAGGTCGGGCCGATAATCGACCGTGTAGCCCGATCCGAATCCTTGCAGGGCGGTTTCGTCCATAAACTCGGAAATGACGACGCTTGGCATGGGCCCCCCCGGTGTTCTTGATGGGCCTCTCTTATAGAAGAGTGCTTGTAAGTCAATCGTGGCGCCCTAATGGGTCACATGTTAGGGTCGCGGCCAACGGAGAAGGCCGATGACGACCCATTCCAGACCCGAGCAGCCGCTGTATCAGCAAGTCTACAAGACAATCCTGGCGCGGATCGTTGATGGCGATCTGCCTGCAGGGTCAATGCTGCCCAGCGAATTCGACATCGCGGCCGAGATGGGGGTCAGTCAGGGCACCGCGCGCAAGGCGCTGATACAACTTGAACAGGAAGGCGTGCTGGAACGACGGCAAGGCAAGGGGACCTTTGTCGCGGTCACGACACCGGAACGCGCGCTGTTCCACTTTTTCCGATTGCGCGACGCCGACGGCGCGCAGGTCATGCCCGAGTTGATCCAAGAGGACGTCCGGCGGTTGAAATCGAATGCCCGCGACCGGCTCCATTTTGGCGAGGCGACCGAGTCGATCTATGAAATCAGACGCCTGCGCGGGGTAGGTGGGGCCCCAGGGATGCGCGAGATCAGCCGTGTGCCGGCCCAGATCTTTCCGGGTCTGGGCGAGCGCGCGCCGCTGCCCAATACGCTCTACGCCATGTACCAGAAATCATTTGGTATAGCCGTGGTTCGCGCGGATGAAGAGATCCGCGCCGTCGCAGCCGACGATGGCGATTGTGCCGCACTTGGGATCGATCCAGGCACCCCGTTGCTGGAGGTCGCGCGCCGGGCCGTGGACCTTTCAGGAGGTGTGGTCGAGTTGCGGTCCAGCCGGTACCTGACCGCGTCACTGCACTATGCTGTGACGCTCAGCTAAGGCCTGCACAAAATTCCTGGATCCTGCGGCACGCGTCGGTCAATTCATGGTCCGAGGCCGCATAGCTGATGCGGAAATTCGGGGATAGCCCGAACGCCGCCCCGAACACGATGGCGACCCCGGTTTCGTCCAGCAGGGCGGTTGCGAAATCCTCGTCACTGTCGATCCTGCTGCCGCCTTGCGAGGTCTTGCCGATGCACCCGGCCACGGACGGGTAGACGTAGAATGCACCTTCCGGGACCGGGCAAGTGATGCCTTCGGCGGCGTTCAGAGCGGCAACCACCATGTCGCGGCGACGCTGGAACAGGGCGGCATTGGGGGCCAAAAAGTCCTGAGGACCGTGCAGCGCCTCGACCGCCGCCCACTGGCTGATCGAGGACGGGTTGGTCGATGACTGGGACTGGACCTTG
>CAYWND010000554.1:0-2427 GCA_964459085.1 uncultured Oceanibium sp.
ACCGCGTCTATGAATTGAACCGCAGTGCAGCCGAGATCGGGCGCGAGATCGCTGACGCAGCGGACCGTCCGATTGTCGTTGCGGGATCCATGGGGCCAACCGGGGAGATCCTGGAACCGGTGGGCGCGTTGCCGGTCAGCGAAGCACAGGCCATGTTCCGTGATCAGGCCGTTGGGCTTTTGGACGGGGGCGCGGATGTGTTGTGGGTCGAGACAATCTCGGCCCGCGAAGAACTGGAGGCGGCCGCCAATGCGATTGCCGAATTGGGCGCGCCTTGGTGCGTGACAATGAGTTTCGATACTGCGGGCCGCACCATGATGGGGGTCACCTCGGCCGATATGGTCGGCTTGGTGTCGGGTCTTCCGCACCCGCCGTTGGCTTTTGGGGCGAATTGCGGGGTCGGCGCATCCGACCTGCTGCGTACGGTGCAAGGATTTGCAGCCGCCGATCCATCGTTGCCGTTGATCGCCAAAGGCAATGCCGGGGTGCCGAAATTCGTTCATGGGCATGTTCACTATGACGGCACGCCCGACCTGATGGCCGACTATGCCGAAATGGCATTCGCCAGCGGCGCACGGATCATCGGCGGGTGCTGCGGCACGGGTCCGGAACACCTTGCCAAAATGCGCGCGCGTCTGACCGGGGGCGTGCGGTCACCTATGCCGGATCATGTCGAGATTCAGGCACGTCTGGGCGAATTCTCATCCAGCACAGATGGCACTGCACCAGAAGATGCCGGCGGTGCTGAACGTCGCGGTCGTCGGCGTCGCCGGGGCTGACATTACGCAAGCCTGCTAGAGATCGTCGAACAGCGGCATCTGGTCACCTATCCTTGGCGGTGGCGCGAACAGGTCGCACCTCAGCGGGGGCAAGGAGCGGACAAGGCCCAGGCGTTTGATGGCGGTGGCGAACCGTGCCTTCATGAGTTCGGCCACCGGGCCCGTACCGGTCATCCGGGTGCCCCAGTTCGGATCGTAGTCCTTGCCGCCATGCATGCCACGCACATGTCCCAGGACCCGTGCAGCACGGTCGGGATAGTGCGCCTGCAGCCACTCTCGAAACAGTGGCGCGACCTCGCGCGGGAGGCGCAGCGAAATGTATGACGCCGCGACAGCGCCCGCGTCGCGACCTGCGGTCAGGATCGCCTCCATCTCGTGATCATTGAGCGCGGGGATCATGGGCGAGCACATCACCCGCACCTCGATCCCGGCCTTTGCCAGCCGTTCGATTGCCGCGATCCGGCGCGCGGGCGCGGGCGCCCGAGGCTCGAGCTTGCGCGACAGACTGGCGTCCAGTGTTGTGACCGAGATCCCGACCCGGACCAAACCCTGTTGCGCCATAGGTTCCAGAATGTCGATGTCGCGCTCGATCATCGCGCCCTTGGTGACGATCCCGACGGGATGCTTGTACCGCTGCAAGACACCAAGAATTCGACGCATGATCCGATAGTCACGCTCGATCGGTTGATAGGGATCGGTATTGGTCCCGATGGCGATTGGGGCGACCTTGTAGTCCCGCTTGCGCAATTCCGTTTCCAGCACCTCTGACGCCGACGGCCTGGCGATCAATCGGGTTTCGAAATCCAGGCCAGGCGAATAGCCCAAATATGCGTGGCTGGGCCGGGCGAAACAATAGATGCACCCATGCTCGCACCCGCGATAGGGGTTGATCGACCTGTCAAATGACAGATCCGGCGAAGCGTTGCGCGTAATCACCTTGCGCGGTCGTTCCTCGGACACTTCGGTGCGCAGAAGACGATCTTCGGGCGGGTCCCACCCGTCCGCGACAGCCTCTCGCCAGTAGGGATCGAACCTGCTGGTATCGTTGCTGACGGCGGCGCGCGCCTTTGTGATAGTTCCCCGAGGGAGTTTGCTGGCCGGGTGCGACATCCCCACAGAATAGAACATAACGCGAACATCGGCAAATGTTAAAGTCATCGTGATACCTGACTTGACGTCGCGCGCGTTGCGGTTCATGTCGCAAAAGCGACAGTCAAGGGACGGAAATTCAAGCCAATTGGGCGAAACCGCCTGCGGGAGCTGCAACCATGGCCGAAGACGACGACGACATCATCCTGTCTGAACTCGACGATGACGAACTTGTCCTGCAAATGCATGACGACCTGTATGACGGGTTGAAGGAAGAGATCGAGGAAGGCGTCAACATCCTGCTGGAACGCGGATGGATGCCTTACGACGTCCTGACCAAGGCGTTGGTCGAGGGAATGCGCATCGTTGGTATCGATTTCCGCGACGGGATCCTGTTTGTGCCCGAGGTGCTGCTTGCGGCCAACGCGATGAAATCCGGTATGGCGATCCTGAAGCCGCTGCTGGCAGAAACCGGCGCGCCGCGGTTGGGCAAGATGGTCATAGGCACGGTCAAGGGCGACATTCACGACATCGGCAAGAACCTGGTGTCGATGATGAT
>CAYWND010000555.1:0-2427 GCA_964459085.1 uncultured Oceanibium sp.
CACTACTGGACTGGTTTACGCCCTGGCTGAATATCGTCATAGTCCGCTCGGTCGCAGCGAAAAGCTCGTAGAACCGTGAAATCTCTGAGCCATCAAGGCCCGTATCGCTGGGATCCCCGCCCGCAGCGGTTTCCAGTGCGGCATTAAAACCGCTGGTGTGATCCCTCAAAAACTCTGGATTGGTTGCGCCACGCCGGTGCAGATGGGCGAGCAGGCCGTTGAACAAGGCAACATCGGTTCCCGGACGTAGCTTGAGGTGCAGATCGGCAGCCTCGCATGTGGCCGTACGGCGCGGATCGACCACAACGATCCGTGTGCCACGCGCGGCCCGCGCGGCAATCAGGCGCTGGTACAGGACAGGGTGACACCAAGCCAGGTTCGACCCGACCAGAACAACCAGATCCGCATGTTCGATGTCCTCGTAGGTCCCCGGAACCGTATCTGTGCCAAACCCACGTTTGTGGCCCGCCACGGTCGAGGCCATGCACAGACGCGAGTTCGTGTCGATATTGGCCGACCCGATGAACCCCTTCATCAACTTGTTGGCAACATAGTAGTCTTCGGTCAAAAGCTGGCCCGAGACGTAGAAGGCCACGCTGTCAGGACCATGCCGCGCGATAGTCTCGGAGAACCGCTGCGAAACCAGCGAAAGTGCTGCGTCCCAGTCGCTATCAGCCCCATCGATCCGGGGGGCTAGCAAGCGCTCGTCCAGCCCGACAGTTTCGCCCAGTGCCAGGCCCTTGGAACAGAGCCGCCCCTTGTTGGCCGGATGCGCAGCATCGCCCTCCACGGTCAGACCGCCGCCACCATCGGGGCGCAGCACAACCCCGCACCCGACCCCGCAATAGGGGCAGGTCGAACGGATGGCCGGTGCGCCCGATCCGTCCATCACGCCGCCCGGCGCCCCAGGATCGCGGCATCGATCAGTATGCGCCCATTCTCTACCCGCGCAGGGTAAGTCTGGATGCGGCCCTCATCCGCGCCTTGGGCCAGTCCGGTTTCAAGATCGAATACCCAGTTGTGCAGGGGACAGGTCACGTTCTGCCCGTGAACGATGCCCTCTACCAAAGGACCGCCCTTGTGCGGGCAGGCGTTCGACGTCGCAAAAACAGTCCGGTCATCGGTTCGAAAGACAGCCACGCAGCCCAGTGGTGTCTTGATCTTACGCGCCCCTCGAATAGGGACATCTTTCAGTGCACCGACATCGATCCAGCTCATTCCGCGGCCTCCAGCGTCAGATCGGCAAGCGGGGCGAATTTGCGCGCCTCTTCATCCTCGGCCCGTTCTGCCCAGGGGTCTTTCTGATAGATCTTCTGCGACAAATCGAAGGCCGCGACCAGCCGTGCACGCTCGACATCGTCTGTAAGACGCTCGATCACCCAGTCCAAACCGACCTTGGCGATCCACTTGTAGGGGCGGTCGAGATACTTGGCGTTTTCGCGGTAAAGCTGGACGAAGGCGACGGTCCATTCCATGGCCTCGTCCTCGGTCGCGACCTTGACCAGCGGTTGGGTTTCGCGCACGTCCATGCCCGCTGCGCCGCCGACCCCGACTTCATAGCCAGAGTCCACACAGACGATGCCCACATCCTTGCAGGTTGCCTCGGCGCAGTTACGGGGACAGCCCGACACCGCCATCTTGACCTTGTGGGGCGTCCACGACCCCCATAGCTTCTTTTCCAGCTTTACGCCCAGACCGGTCGAATCCTGCGTCCCGAACCGGCAGTGATCCGTGCCCACGCAGGTCTTCACGGTTCTCAGGCCCTTGGCATAGGCGTGCCCCGAGACCAGCCCCGCCTTGCCCAAATCCGCCCAGATCGCGGGCAGATCCTCGCCGCGAACGCCCAGCAGGTCGATCCGTTGCCCGCCTGTCACCTTGACCGTCGGGACATTGTAGCGGTCGGCCGCGTCCGCGATCGCGCGCAGTTCATTCGCAGTGGTAATACCGCCCCACATCCGCGGGACCACCGAGAACGTGCCGTCCTTCTGGATGTTGGCGTGCTTGCGTTCGTTCACGAACCGCGATTGAGGGTCGTCCTGATACTCCACCGGCCAGTCCGCCAGCAGATAGTAGTTCACTGCAGGTCTGCAAACATGGCAGCCGTTCGGCGTCCTCCACCCCAATTCCTGCCAGACTGCGGGCTGGGACTTTAGCTCGCGGCTTTTGATCAGGCGGCGCACATCCTCGTGGGTCAGGTCCGTGCAGCCGCAAACCGGTTTCGCGGTCGGCAATTCGAACGCGTCACCCAGAGTGACCGCCAAAAGCTGCTCCACCAGACCAGTGCAGGTGCCACAAGACCCGCTCGCCTTGGTTCGGGAACGAACATCCTCCAACGAACCGGCGCCCCCCTCGATCGCCTCGAACGTGATCTCGACCGGCGCCACGCCCCCGGCGGCTAGGCGCGCCGCCGTGATGACGCCCTCCTCG
>CAYWND010000556.1:0-2404 GCA_964459085.1 uncultured Oceanibium sp.
GCTATGAAAGCTTAAGTTGCCGTCCACGAAACCGGCAGCAGGCCATCTATCAAAATCGCGAGCATAACCGTCGCGAATGGTGCAGCAAAGAAGGCCAGTAGCGCCTGGGCGAGCGACCCACCATTCGTGACCACATATAAACAGAGCCCGTATCCCAGAACTGCACTAATAATTGCCAGCGGCATACAGCTGATCCTCATCTAGTGTGAGTGGCAGTGTGCCTATTGTTGGTTAACAGGTGTTTAACTGCGTACAGCAGTTGCGGCTGGCTTAAAAGCTGGGCCAGCTCGCTTTTCGCTGAGCTGCCCGCGCACCGGACACGGGGCGCGGGGCTTCGAGAGGATACAAGAAACGCTGACATTGAGGTGAGAATGGAGACAACATGACATTTGGAGATTGGGCGAACTCGGCAGTTAACTTGGTGATCGGCGTTTTACTCGGGTGGGCCGCATACGGACTGATCGGCCTTTTGACGTCGGCGTTCTGGCCCTTGGCGATCGTAATACCCGCACTGTTTCTTGGGGTCTTGTTGTTTGACAGTGCGTTAAGCCATGTCTTTGAAAAGATCCTGCCCATTGGCGTCCGGCCCGCAGACAACCCAGTTCGCAAACCTTGGCCACGACGCCTCAGCCTGCCCGTAGGTTTGGCCGTTGGGCTTGTCCTTGCTTGGCTGGGTTTCAGTTTGCCCTTCATCGGCGCGCTGTGATCTGCCTGTAGAATCTGCGCTAAGGTAGGGTTGATTGAGCGAGTTTCTGAATGGCCATCGGTTTGCGGGGGCCGAGCAAAAATGCTGCTTTGCTCGGCGAACCATCCAATGTCCACACGGTCCGCAAACCTGCCTCCCACCTGCAACGTGGTTCGCAATCGCGGCAAGCGTCGGCTTTTACTGGCCGCACCGCAACATCTCAGCTGGCTGTTGGATGTCGGCTAAGGGCTCCGCTTTCCGACTTCATTCACCAGTAGTTGACCTGATGGTCGCGTGCTACGCCAGAGGTCGTCCGCCCCCGCTCCAAGTTCATCCTTCCTAAAGGCGTTGCGGCTATGAAAAAGCGTCGTCTCCAGGTCGGGAACGCCAGCCCTCTATTCGCCTCCAAGCTGGTGTTCTCGATCCAGGAGAGATAGCGGCTGAACATCGCCCATATTTGCAGATGCTGCCAGAGGTACGCCGGAATTGAGGTTTACGCTTCTTCAGGAAGTTTGACCTAAATGGATGCCTGTCGGGCATCGGAACTGGCGACAAATTGCTCCTTTCGCAAGTGCCGCGCCTGAGACGAAGTTCCGGTCCCCGACACCAACGAAAATGAAACTACTGAGAGCAATCCGTTCTGCCATATGGGACGCCTCGACTATGCAGGGGCTCAAGTCCCAGGACGTTGTTTTACGCCTTACCGAGAAAACTCTGGGAGAGCTCATCCTAGAAGTCCGCCAGTTTAACAAGGGGATGAGAATTGGTGGAGGCGCACTGCCCCTCTACGGCGCCATGATTGAGGTCCGAAACGAGGTAGATGGATGGGAGCTCGACTACGTGGCATTCAGGGATAAGGAACCCGGTGAGATGATCGCGAACCTGGACGATGATCTGGATGGAGGGTGGACGAGCTACTAGGCCATTGCCCCCTCTCTACAGCGAAAAGGTACCAGACAAGGGTCCTGCGATCGCCCGTTTCGCGACCGAAGCCCAGGTTCATCATCATCAATTGAATGTCGAATGGCCATTTCGGCCCGCAGCCGAGGTTGAATTACCCGCTCTTCTCCGCGGAGCTGCATTCCGAATGCCGACAATGGTCCAAATTGTCTTGGACCTGTCTTCAGTATCCACTTTGCGCCCAAAGCAACCACTCCCCTCATTCGCCCCATAGGGAGGTTTCCGGATAGAACTGTGACCAAGCGAACCAGAACGCTTGATGGCTGCCGAGATCCTCGCCGGCAGGCCCAACAGCCCGAAGGCCACCGGCCGAGAGAAGCAGGCTAACATCCTTTATCGCCACGTCCTGGCCCGCTTTCAGCGCCGTGACCGCGGTCGCGCGGGGAAAGGCAACGGGTGTGCCGTCGCCTGCAATTGCGCCAATGATGTCTTCGTGAACCGATAGCCTTGGATCAACATCGCCTACGGGGAAGATCGGGCCATTGGCGTCACGGGTTTCACGAAGGTTGAAGTCGCGGCCCAAAGCCAGATCTTCGACCATAACCGTGGTGTTGGGATAGTGATGGTCCATTTCAGAGCGCAGCACAGGGTCCATGCGCATACTTATATTGTCCGCTTCCCGCCCTGGTTGGGCATTGATGTCACATTGCTGCGCTTCCAACTTTGGAGCCACAAATCTTCTACACACAACCTAGAGTCTGGGGAGACTGATCTGTTGCCCCTTTTACAATCTCTGCCGTCTCGGTCATCTCAACCATA
>CAYWND010000557.1:0-2404 GCA_964459085.1 uncultured Oceanibium sp.
CATGAAAGACTTGGGCTCGCGATGATAGGCGGTTGTTGGGCGTAGCTTGTCGACGCCGATCTGATATTCCTTCGGCTGACTGGAAAGGAATCGATGAATAGCCTTTCCTGGAGCACTCAGCTGCATACGGACGTCCCAGTTAATGTAGCTTCGGGCCTTCTCCAGCCAGCGTGCCATCACTGGACTGAACTGGATATAGAGAACCGCCTCCTGCTCCCAGCGCTCCCAGGCGACATCGAGTATGGAAATGGTCGTGCCCTTCGGTACCTGGCTGTCCGATAGCCGCTCAAACTCCAGGCGAGTCGCGGCCAGACGTTTGATGGCCGCCAGTCGAAGCTTCAGATTGTGGCCCGATCGTGTGTTGCCGCACAGGTCTTCGATCTCCGACAACGTGGTGAACAACACATCGACATTAACCCCCTCCTCGCCTGCGAAAATCTCGCTCACAGAAATCGGCAGCTTCGCGCCTTTCCCGATCAAACGCCGTTGCCGCAGCATTGCCAGAGCAATCAAGGTGTCCTCTTCATAGACGGTCAATGGCGGTCCGTGCTTGCGTCCGATACCCCAAGACGTCTTGAAGCTGAGCGCATTGTCTTTGTCGAGGAGGTGTTTCTGTGACCTGTGAAGCCCGGGGACAAATATAGGAATTCGCGCAAGGAGTGATGGAAACTCAGATCCAGGTGTAATTGGAAACTGAGTAAATTGGCCGCGCTGCTCCTGTTCGAACAGCGACAGCTGTGCCCTCTCGATTATCCGATTCGAACTGCTTCCGCGATAAGGCTGCCGGCGAGACTTCGCAGACGATCCACTATCGGCTGCCTCGGCTTCTATCTCCGCGATGACTTCTGGGGTGTATCCGTTGGCGGCGAGATCGACCTCTCGCTCACGTTTCTGCCTGGCCAAGCGATCCTGGATGCGTTTTAGCTGAGCAGCAATGCCGACCGAGCCGGAGGGCTCGTTGGCCGGCCGGCCTGTCACCGGAGCACCCCGGCGATCGTCGTGACCGACTTCCCTTCGACGATATGCGCGCCGTGAGCGCGCGTGTCACTGGAAAATTCGATCGCTTTTGCCCCAAGCGAAGAGATCATGGCAGGAGATGGTAATAACCACCTATAAACTTTGCAAGTTTTTACACAAAAGCCAATAATACCTCCGGTTGCAAATCAATTTGCCAGAGAGGGATGGTATGGCTCAACGTAGCGAAGCGGACCCGGAGCAAATCTCTAGCCGCTATTTTCCCACGGACGACCGCAAGGATCCACGAGCCGCTTTGGACTCGATCGCCAAGAAGGAGCGGTTGGCGCAGGCGACGCTGGACCAGCTTCGGCACCTGTCGTTTGACCCTGCGAACACCAAGATATTCGATCGACGCTGGACCATAAGCCAACTGCCGGAGATGGTTGGTCGAAAGCCGCAGACAATTCGCGATGCGGAGAACGACGGTCGCCTTCCGACCCCGCAAAAGGACGCGTCAAATCGTCGCCGCGGGTACACACTTGAAGAAATCAACCATATGCGCGACGTCTTCGGCACCCGACCTCATCGGGGAGAGGACGAAGACACGCCGATCCTCGCTTTCAGCAACTTCAAAGGTGGCGCCGGTAAATCAACGCTGGCCGTGCATTTTGCCCAATACATGGCCCTAAAAGGCTATCGGGGCTTGGTGGTCGATTCGGATCCGCAGGCCTCGGCCACGACCATGTTCGGCATCAATATGGACCTTGAAGAGGAGGTCGATGACAAGGCACTGGAAAATTACCTGTTTGATGACTTCGACGACTTCAGACGCTGTATCCGAGGCTCGTATTTCCCAGGGCTTGACATCGTCCCGTCGAACCTGCGGCTGTTTAATGCCGAGTACGCATTGGCTGCTCACACTCGCGAAGATCCGCAAATCCTCAATCGATTGAAGACAGGCCTTGGAAGCGTGAAGGCCGACTACGATTTTATCGTGATTGACCCTCCGCCGGCGTTAGGGATGTTGTCCTTGAGCGTCATCAACGCAGCCAACGGTCTCATCATTCCGATGCGCCCGTCCACCGTCGACTTTGCCAGTACGGCGGCCTTTCTCACCATGCTCAAGTCGAATCTGGAGCACATGATTGGCGCCGGTTTTCGAATTCAGTACTACTTTGAGAGCCTTCTTATCAACAACATGGATGACAACAAGAGCGCCCACCGAGAGATCTCCGAGACATTGCACGGGTTGTTTCCAGCACCGGACATTTTCACCGCCACTATGAAGGACTCGGCCGAGATTGATAATGCCGGCAAGGAGATGAAAACGGTCTACGACCTAGCCAAACCGATCACATCCAAAGCCACTCATGCGCGTTGTCTCGACTATTTAAATGCGGTCAATTTGGAAATCGAATGAAATGTTTATGGTAGGGGTGGCCGCTTG
>CAYWND010000558.1:0-2397 GCA_964459085.1 uncultured Oceanibium sp.
AACTCGATCGCCTCGATCTATGCCTGGACCGGCGGGCTGAAGCATCGCGCCAAACTGGATGGCAACGACGCGCTGCGGACCTTTGCCGAAACGCTGGAAACCGTGATCGTCGATACGGTCGAAAGCGGGTCGATGACCAAGGACCTCGCCCTGCTGGTCGGTCCGGATCAGAAATGGCTGACCACCGAAGGGTTCCTGGAAAAGATCGACGAGAACCTGAACAAGGCGCTGGCCGGCTAGGCTACGTGCGACAGATCTGACTTTGTGATACCGTTCCCCGACTATCCAGGAGGACGGTATTTTGTTCAGTTACGTCAAAACATGCATCAGTCTCATAGGGTTGACCGCTCTGTCAGCCTGTTCGAATGTCATTCTGTTCGCAGATTTCGAGGGGCACCCTGCGGGCACCAAGGTGGACGGCCGGATTGTCGGCGGCCCGATCGACGACACCGCAACCACCCGTGGAACAGACGATCTGCTGATGGTCAAGGCGCGCCCGGATGTCGAGCCCTTGTCGGGAAAGCGGTCCTATCGGTTCGGTGCCAACTTTCCCCTGGATACGGGTGTGGACCTGCCCGAGGCGGTGTTTCTCCCGGGCTTCCAGAACCGCGGCCCGGTTGTCCAGATTGACTGGATCGGCCTGTCCAGCGGCACCGTGACGGATTTCGAGATCACCAACCGCGCGCGTGACGTCACCCTGCTGCGCGGCTTCCTTGGCAATGGCGAGGTCCGGCTGGGGTCACAGCGTATCCAGGGTCTGGTCGATGGCGAGGTTCACACGGTATCGATCAAACTGGATGCCACCAGCGACACCTACTTCGTCGCCGTCAGCGGGAACACCATTGAACTGGCCCCGTTCGAGGGCGAGCTGCTGGGGGACTTCGAGATTTCCTGGGATCTGGCGCTGAATATCCGTGTGTCTGGCCGCGCCAGGCTGGACGAATATCTGCTGGATGACGTCACCATCACCGTGGTCGAATAACGCGCCTATCAGGATCCGCGATTGTGGATCCTGTGATACATCCGCTCGATCATGCGGCTGGCGGTCTTTTCGAACAAACAGGGGATCAGCGCGTGCACCAACGCGGCAAAGGCTGCGGCCAGCAGCGTTGCCGAAAACCGCATCGCAAAGACGAAATGTTGCACGTAGCTCTCGTCGACCGAGGCTGGGTGGTCCAGGAATATGCGGTTGATCATCGAACACCTCCGTTTGGTGGAAGATGTCACAGAATCCATGCTGACCTATCCCAAACTGTATAGCTGATGCCTTGAAAAATGGGACAACATCCCTATATATAGAGTATTATGGAACTGGATCCCACTGATCGCAAGATCCTGCATCAGTTGCAGCGTCGCGCCGACATTCATCTGGATGAGTTGGGCGAGGTTGTCGGCCTGTCCCGCAATGCCTGCTGGCGCCGCATCAAACAGATGGAGGCTGCGGGCGTCATTACCGGCCGAGTTGCCCTGGTCGATGCCGAAGCGATCGACCTGCCCCTGACGGTGTTCATCCAGATCCGCACGGACCGCCACGACCGCGACTGGCTTGCCAAGTTCTCGGCCGCGACCCGCGGGATGGAAGAAATCCAGGGCGTCTATCGTATGACCGGCGATCTGGACTATCTGGTCCGTGCCCAGGTCCGCGACGTCGCGGCATATGATCGGCTATATCAGCGGCTGATCCAGAAGGTCGATATTTCGGATGTCTCGGCAAGTTTCGTGATGGAACGCATTAAGGAGACCACTGCCTTACCGATGCTATAATCTGCATCTATAGCGCGCCATCGTAACAATGACGGAGGTCCCATGTTTATACGCGCCCTTGCCATTCTTGCCGTTCTGGCAGGTCTGACACTGGGGGTTTCGTATTACCTGGGTGCCGAGATTCTGGCCGCGCTGGGACTGATTGTCAGTCAGATCAAGATTGTTGCGGGCAAGATCGCTGCATTGTCGTCCAGAACCGTGCTGGTCTGGCTCAAGGCGCAGGGCCTGAACTTTGCCCGGGTCGAGCTGGGCAAGCGATGGATCGTCAAAGTCCTGATCCCGATGCTGATCGGGGCCAGCCTGCAGCGACGGATTTCCCTGCTGGTGGCAGACTTCGTGGCCGGGTTCAAGCTGCGGGTCCAGCGCCTGAATGCGGTCTATCAGACCTGGCCGATGCCGGTGAAGATCACAGCGATGCTGGCGGTTCTTTGTGCCGTGCTGTTGCTGGCCCTGTCGTCCATGTCCCTGTGGTTGCTGATCTTTTCGGTGCAATTGCCGATCTGGATCATGGCCAGCGTTGGCAGCCTGGGCGGGATCCTGTCGCGGTCGCTGCAAAAACTGCTGTTCCGCACCGTCATGTTCATGCAACTTCACCGCCTATGGGGCGCGGTCAAGCGGCGCCTGCCGCAAAGC
>CAYWND010000559.1:0-2374 GCA_964459085.1 uncultured Oceanibium sp.
CGAGCCGGGCGAGATCGTGCATCTGGATGGCCGGGTTCTGGGCCGTCACGAGGGTGTGATCCGCTACACCATAGGGCAGCGGCGGGGGCTGGGCATCGGCGGGGGCGATCCGCTCTATGTGGTGCGGCTGGATGCCGAGGCGCGCCAGGTGATCGTGGGGCCGCGCGCGGCGCTGGCGACGACCACCGTACCCCTGGCCGAAGTCAACTGGCTGGGCAATGCGCCGTTTGGCGAGGCCCCTGCGGATGGCTGGGATGTCGAGGTCAAGGTGCGGTCTACCCGACCGCCGAAGCCCGCGCGGATCTATCCCCGCCCGGGCGGCGCGCTGGTGGAGCTGACAACCCCCGAAGAGGGCGTGTCGCCGGGCCAGGCCTGCGTGTTCTACGACCCCGAGGGCAGCCGGGTGCTGGGCGGAGGCTGGATCACGCGATAGGGTCGTAGGGTGGGTTTGAAACCCACCCTACATCGCACGGCCCCTGCATTGGGCCTTGCGCCGTCACCTCAGAAGAATGTCACCCAGGCCGACATCGCTGAGCACCGGAAAATCCGCGTGGAGGCGGGTTCGTCCGTCGCCCAGATCCTCTTCTTGAAACCTGACGCTTCCTATCAGAAGGTCGCCGTCCTCGCGCAGCACCGAGCTGGATTGGCTGAAACCGTCGCCATTTCCATTGACCCTTAGGTACAGGCGAACATCGGCCTGCCCCCAAAACGCGCGAAACGCAAGACGCAGTGCCGCTGCCGCGTCCTCATCATCGTCCGCAAACTCGGTCAAACTTGCAAACCTCACGAAGGACATCAGCGGCAGCCCAGCCGCATCCAGGGGCACGGGGTTGCCTTTTGTGTCCCGATGCAAATCCAGTTCCCGGTAGGTACAGAACACCCCCTCTTCCGGCCGGGCGGGGTCAATCACGCTGATACCACGGCGGCTGAGCATATCGATCAACAGGAACCGATCATAGTCCTCCTGGCCTTTCTGGTAGGTCCCGTGCAAGCCCACGTGCAGTCTTTGGATCACGCCATACTGCTCGGCGCTTTCCTGATCGGAATGGCACACCCGCACGGCGCCGCTGATGGTCACAACGGTCCGCTCGAGGATGTCCCGTACATCGTCGGAGATCTGTTCGGCAACGCGCTGGGCCGCGGCATCCGCCGCCGCGCCCACGGCGGCCTCCAGCCGGGGATCCACAAGCTGTTCAACGCGATCCTCGACCATGCGTTCGACCGTGAAGCCAAGGCCAAGATAGCCCGCAATTGCGATGAAGATCGCCAAAAGCACGCCAAAGCTGCGCGCCCAATCCACCAGGGACTTGCGAACCGCGGTAAAGACGCGCTCGGTGTGCAGGGCCTCGCGCTGGGCCGCCAGTCTAAGCTCGACCTCGGCCAGCTGCGCACGCTGCGCGCCGATATCTGAAGGGGCATCATCTGGTGCGAGAGGGTCTTGAGGGGTCTCTGACATGGACAAACCTGCAAAGGAAACGACTGCGAGACGATCAATGCCCCCAGTCTCCACCGTTTCCGCGCGCAACTCAACTGCCGTAGGGTGGGTTTCAAACCCACCCTACCTGTGCCTGACCCGAGGAGTTTACCGGTCCACCAGCACCGAGCATTGCGCGTGGCGGACAACGCGGGCAGCGGTCGAGCCGATCAGGTAGTCCGACAGCCCGGGCCGGTGCGAGCCGATGACGATCAGGTCACACCCCATCTCGTCCGCCGTGCTGAGAATGTGATCATGTGCGGCCCCGGTCACGACCTGCACCTGGGCGCGGCCGGGATCGATCCCGGCCTCGGCCACCAGCGCCTCGACCATGGCCTTTGCCTCGGCCTTGCGCGCCTCGCGCGTCTCGGCGGGCACGTACGTGTCGGCATAGGCCGGGATCTCGGTCAGCGCATGCAGCACGATCAGCCGCCCGGTCTCGCCGATCAGGCCGGGACAGAGGGCGAGGATTCGGCGGGCGACATCCTCGTGCGCGACGTCGACGGGGACCAGAACGTTGCTATACATGGGCGGTATCTCCTGCGGCTTGATGACTGAATTTGCGTAGCTTTTCGCGTCCCGCCCCACCTTGACCCAAATCAACTGGACAGCACCGGGCGGGCATGGGATTGAATGGCGCTACAACCCGGATCAATGGAGGACGAGACATGACGCGCGACGCGGCTTTGGCACAGGTTGACGCGGGGCTGGATGCCTCGATCGAGCGGCTGTTCGACTTTCTGCGCATCCCGTCGATCTCGACCGATCCGGCCTACTCCGGCGATTGCGCGCGGGCTGCGGACTGGCTGGCGGCCGAGTTGACGGCGCTGGGGTTCGAGGCGTCGGTCCGGCCCACGACCGGGCATCCGATGGTGGTCGCCCATCACCGGGGCGACGGGC
>CAYWND010000560.1:0-2368 GCA_964459085.1 uncultured Oceanibium sp.
CGTGATGGTGCCATCGAGCGCATGGATGGGCGTGAAGTTGATCGAAGAGATCGGCGAGGCGGTCAACCATTCGACATTGCGCCGAACCACATGGCTTTCGAAGCTGATCGGCAGGCCGTAGGGCGTTTCATCCACGCCCGCGCCGGTATAGGAGGCCCAGTCCTGAAGTTCGGTGATCTTCGGATCCGGTTCCCCGGCGGCGGCGCGGGTGGCGACGGATCCGGCGGCGACGGCGGCGGTGCCCCTCAGAAAGGCGCGACGGCTGGTTTTCTTGTCGTCAAACATGCTGTCACTCCTGGTGTCGGGTCAGGCCCCGACGACTTTCACACTTTGGTTGGGATCAAGCTGGATGGTGCCCTGGCGACGGATATACGCCTCGGCCACGTCCCAGATCGGCGGGCCTTCGGTGCCTTCGTTGACGCTGGCCCAGCCGGCGACAATGTAGGTCCTGGCAGGGTCGATCCGTTCGCCGGTCTTCAGCAGAGTCATTTCCGAGATGCGCCGGCCCTGCGGCCTGGCGATGTCGATGCGGTAGCCGATGCCGCCGACGCGCACCATGTCACCGCCCTGCTGGTAGTAGGGATCCGGGTTGAACAGGTTGTCAGCGACGTCTTCGAGGATGGTATGGAGCAGCTCGCCCGTCATCTCGGTCCGGTAGGCGTTGGGATAGCTCATCGCGGTGACGCCGAACAGCGCTTCGCGGGTGATTTCGTCGCCGGGGATCAGCGAGGGACCCCATCTGAACCCCGGCGACAGCGCGATGTCGGCTTCGCGCTGTTCCAGCAAGGCCTGGCAGATCAGATCGTCCCAGGTCCCGTTGAAGTTCCCGCGGCGGTAGAGCGTGGTGTCCGTGGTGCCCAGCACCTCGTCCAGGTCGGCCTGATAGGGCGCGCGGGCCGTGTCGATCAGGGCGGCCATGTCCGGGTCGGGTGTGATCACGTCCGAAAACAGCGGGATCAGCTTGTGCTGGTAGCCCTTGACCTCGGCCCCCTCGACATCGAGGTCCAGCCGTGTGACATACTTGCCGTGGCTGCCCGAGGCGATCAGCAGCGTCTTGCCCACGATCACCGGTTCGGGCAGCGCGTCGTGGGTGTGGCCGGTCAGGATGACGTCGATGCCGTCGACATTCTGCGCGAGCTTGCGGTCCACATCGAAGCCATTGTGGCTGAGCAGGACCACGAGGTCGGCGCCTTCGTCGCGCACCTCTTGCACGATCTCGGCCATGTTGTCCTGGCGCACCCCGAACGAAAGGTCGGGGAACATCCATTTGGGATTGGCGATCGGCATGTAAGGAAAGGCCTGGCCGATCACGGCGATCCTGACCCCGCCGCGTTCGAAAAGGGTGTAGGGGTCGTAGGCGCGTTCGTCCCATTCGGTGTCGAAGATGTTCGCGCCCAGAAACGGGAAATTCAGATGTTTTTCAACGATTTCCGTGACGCGGTCGATGCCCAGCGTGAACTCCCAATGGGCGGTCATGGCGTCGACGCCCAGCGCGTTCATGGCGTCCACCATGTCCTGACCGCCCGTCTTGAGCGCGGTATAGCTGCCCTGCCAGGTGTCGCCGCCATCGAGCAGCAGAGCGTCGGGCCGGTCGGCGCGGATTGCGTTGATCACGGTTGCCGCGCGGTCCAGGCCACCGACCTTGCCATAGCCGCGCGCAAGGGCGGCGAAGTCGTCCGAGGTCAGGGCATAGGCCGCGGGCGAGCCGTCCTTGATCCCGAACATGCTGCGGAAGTCGGCGCCGGTGACATGCGGTGGCAGGCCGTGGTTGGACCCCACCCCGATATTGATCGACGGTTCGCGAAAATAGACCGGTTTGAGCTGGGCGTGGATGTCGGTGATGTGGATCAGCGAGACGTTACCGGTGGTCGGGAACGCCAGAAGATCGTCCTGAGACAGGCGCTGCTGGGCAGCCAGGCGAGACCAGCCGCCAACCCCTGCTGCGCCGTAGAGCGCCGCGGCGGCCATACCGGTTTGCAGGAAGTCGCGGCGTGAGATCATGATCGTTCTCTCTTGGTCCTCAGGCGGACGCCAACCGGGCCCCGGAATGACGTCCCGGGGATCAGGCGAGGTCCGTGATTGGTTTTGGCTTACTGCCGGACGGCGGGCGTTTCGACAGACAGGCCGGTGCCGCGCGAGGCGACGTAAAGTTCGAGTGCGCGGAATTCGTCCGACCCTTCTGCGAAGGTCTCGGCGCGGGTGTCGCGGATGCAACCGCGAAAGCGGTTGTGTTGGCTGATCAGCTTGGCCTGTTTCAGCCGATACGTCGGAAAGCCGTTGGTTTGGCCCTGGCTGAGATGGTCGGCGCGGATCATGTTGCCGTAATTGTCCTCGTGGCCGTTCGCGCAACTGAGTTCGAGCTGGCCAT
>CAYWND010000561.1:0-2362 GCA_964459085.1 uncultured Oceanibium sp.
CCTTCAGCGGTGCCGAATAGGTCATGTCGCGTTGCTGACATTCCTCGACATCGTATTTCGGCGCCTCCAGTTCGTATTTCACGAACTCCAGGACCGAGGTCTCGTTGAAATCCTTGATCGGAAACACCGACTGAAAGACGCCCATGATGCCTTCGCCGTCCAACGGCTGCGGCTGGTCGCCTGAATTCAGGAACAAATCGTAACTGGATTTCTGAACTTCAATCAGATTCGGCATCTCCGCCACTTCGCGGATCTTGCCAAAGAATTTGCGGATGCGTTTCTGGCCGGAATGGGTCTGAACCATGCGTGCGCTCGTACCTTTTTTGCTCGGTCTCACCCTGCGGTCGGGGGCCGCGGGATCAGACTAGGCTAAGGGGCAGGATCCAATCCTTGCAGGGGGCCCAATCCCCGCACCCGGATCCGTTTGCACCTTTCACGACGGCCCCGAACCGGGCCCCCGAAAGAGACGCAAACAGGCTGGACCCGGATTTCCCGGCTCCAGCCCTTGTCAGGTGGCAATCCGCGCCGCGTTGGCGTGGATTACTTGAGCTCGACCTTGGCGCCAGCCTCTTCGAGCTTCTTCTTGATCTCTTCGGCTTCGTCCTTGGGCGCGCCTTCCTTGACGGCTTTGCCCCCGGCCTCGACCAGATCCTTGGCTTCTTTCAGGCCCAGGCCGGTGATGGCGCGAACCTCTTTGATGACGTTGATCTTCTTGTCGCCCGCTTCCAGCAGGATGACGTCGAATTCGTCTTTTTCCTCGGCGGCCGGGGCATCGCCACCGGCGGCAGGACCAGCCATCATGACCGCGCCGCCAGCGGCGGGCTCGATGCCGTATTCGTCCTTGAGGATGGTTTTCAGTTCCTGTGCCTCGAGAAGCGTCAGACCAACGATCTCTTCGGCGAGTTTCTTGATATCAGCCATGTATTCAGTTCCGTTCACGTTTCAAGTGGGATCCGGTGTCGGTCCCTCGATTGCCGTTCAGACTTATGCAGCTTCCGCCTTGTCCTCGATCGTCGACAGTATCGACGCGATGTTCGAGGCAGGTGCGCCAATTGCGCCCGCGATGCTCGATGCCGGTGCGCCGATCATGCCGACGATTTCCGCGATCATTTCCTCGCGGCTCGGCAGTTTCGACACGGCTTTGACACCGTCGCGGTCCAGGATGTTCTCGCCCATAGCACCACCCAGGACGACAAGCTTGTCGTTGTCCTTGGCGTAATCCTCGACCACCTTGGCGGCAGCCACCGGATCCTCGCTATAAGCCAGAACCGTCTGACCCTCGAGAAGGCTGGCGATGCCTGCGCCTGGCGTGCCGTCAAGGGCGCTCTTGGCGCGCCTGGTCTTGGCGACGCGCAGCGACCCGCCTGCTTCGCGCATGCGGGATCGGAAATCCGTCATCTCGGCAACCGAAAGACCGGTGTAGTGGGCGACCACTACAACACCAGAGTCCGTAAAGATCTGGCCGAGTTCCTCGACCACCTGTTCTTTCGCGGCTCTATCCACGGTTTGCTCCAAGTTATGGGGGTTGCCCCCCGGCTCGTATTCGGCCCCCGATGCCGGGGACCACTCAGGGTCCTTACGGGTCCCTCCCAAGAACGCCCGAGGCCAGCGCCTCAATCGATCCTTGTTCGCGTCCCGTCTCAGGCAGGAAATTAAGCCCTGATGGGCACCCACCGTCTCGGACAGTCACCCGGGCCGGGGCCCGGGTTTCGTAGGATGGGGTTGAACCCCATCCTACATTCAGTCAGCCGTCGCCTGCGCCACGTCGATCGTCACACCCGGCCCCATGGTCGAGCTGATGGCGATCTTCTTGACATAGGTGCCCTTGGCACCCGACGGCTTTGCCTTGTTCACAGCCGAGATGAACGCTTTCACGTTCTCGGCCAGCTTGCCTTCGTCGAACGAGGCCTTGCCGACACCGGCATGCACCACGCCCGCCTTTTCGGCCTTGAACTGGACCTCGCCGCCCTTGGCGGCCTCGACGGCGGCCTTGACGTCCATGGTCACGGTTCCGACCTTGGGGTTCGGCATCAGGTTGCGCGGCCCCAGGATTTTCCCCAGGCGCCCGACGATCGGCATCATGTCCGGCGTCGCAATGCAGCGGTCGAACTCGATCTTGCCGCCCTGGATGGTCTCCATCAGGTCCTCGGCGCCGACGATGTCCGCGCCCGCAGCGGCCGCTTCCTCGGCCTTGGGGCCCTTGGCGAACACCGCAACGCGCACCGTCTTGCCGGTGCCGTTGGGCAGGCTGACCGTGCCGCGGACCATCTGGTCGGCGTGGCGCGGGTCGACGCCCAGGTTCATCGCGATCTCGACGGTTTCGTCGAATTTCGCGGTTGCGTTGCCCTTGACCAGGGCTACC
>CAYWND010000562.1:0-2362 GCA_964459085.1 uncultured Oceanibium sp.
ATGGTCAGAGAAGGATCGCCGCGAGCAGCTAATCCGGCGCGGACGCTATGTGGAGTTTAACCTGCTCTATGATCGTGGCACGACATTCGGTCTTGCGACCGGCGGCAATGTGGAGAGCATCCTGTCCTCCATGCCGCCAGAAGTGATCTGGCCTTAGGTTCAACCCAGGACGCCTGCGTCTGACTTAACCAATATCGATGCTGACCGCCGGGTTGCGGCTAACGGCGGCAACCAGGATCTGGTCGCGGCGATCTTCGATCTCGTCCAAGGTCAGGAAGCCCAGCTCCGGGTAGCGGCGGCGCGGAGTCTCCGGCAGGTCAGAGTAGGACTCGCCTGCAACCGCCGGCGGGATCAGACGCTCATCCGTCGGATCGCTGAGATCGATCTCAGCCTCGTCCACGCGGTAGCCGACGGCGGTGGCAGGCGTTGGTGCCTCCATCAAGGAACCCCGCAGTTCGCCCTCACCGCGACTAAACAGGCTGTAGAAACCCAGTTGGTGTTCCTGCAGGAAGGACGCACTGGTCTCCACCGCCTCAGGGACGCCGCCAGGGAATATGATATCACGCGCAGCGGGTGAAATGCCGTTTTCGATCATTTCCGCAAGCACGTCAGGCGAGAAGTCAGAGGAGAGCACAAAAGTGTTGATGCCGCTGGCCGGAATGACATAGCCACCCCGAACAACGAACTGGCCTCGGCGCTTGCGGATTTCAGCCGCGCGCACGATGGCCCCGTCCTTGTTCAGGCTCATCAAAAGAAGGCGGCGTTCAACATAGGTGGCATCTGGCGGGACCACATAGACCCGGTACAAGCCCTCAGCCCGGAAAACACGCTTGGTGTCTTCCCACTGCAGCTTCTTGTCGTGGTCATAGGCGAAGCGATAGAGCAGGCCGCCGGTCAGCACAGACAGCGCCGCGTTGCGCTGTTGAGGGGCACCGTCGCCCTCCTCACTCTTCGAAACTGGAGCGCCCTCGCCCTTCTCACCGACCAGGCGAACCGGGAAGCCCGTTTCTTCGAGACCTGACTTACGCAGAAATTTAGCGATACGCTTCAAGTGAGCCTTGTCGGCCCGATCCAAGATGCCATCAAGCGTCGAGACCTTGATACGGCGCGAACGCGGATTGGGTACCGGCAAGCCGGTTGCCGGAACAGGCAGTGTATTGAGCAGCGAGCGCAAAACTCCTGCATTCAATCTGAAGGCACGGCGGTATTGAGGGCTGAATTCGTCACCGGGAAAGACAGACCGATCCGGTTCGTCAACCTTGGACACCGAACCGAAAAGCAAGCGCAAAGGTGCCAGGATTGGCCAGAACACAACCCGAAGCACGACGATCGGCCAGGGCAGCTTTTCCTTCTTCTCGTCCTCTTTTGGCTTAACCGTATCGCGGTAATAGATCGCAAAGGCGGAAAGCACCCAGGACCGGTCGACATATCCAAAAGCGCGAATGCGGGCGAATGTGGTCTGGATCACCTCTTCAGGCTGGATTTCGTCTGGCGACTTGTCCTCGCTCATGATTGGTCTCCATGTGCGCTCTTTAACAGCGCCTCGCGGCTCAGTTCAAAATCACTGGCGATCCAGTCGCGTTCAAGCTGGTTCAAGAGCGCGCCCATCTTGGGGCCGCGCTCAAAGCCTTCTTTGATCAAGTCTTGCCCCTTGATAGGAAAGACCGGGCATTCGCCCGCTTGCGCCAGATCGATCGAGGCATTCGCATCGCCGCCATCCCGCGCTTCGCTGAGGCGCAGCTGATCGACGACCGCTTGCGTCCCGATGGCGTAGAGGCCGTGACGGATCGCGCGCGCATCTGCACCCGGCGCCAGCGTCTCCAGACTTTCCGCAGACGCGAAAAAGCCTTCAACGCGGGCCAGCTCCGCGTTTGACGCCTTCATCTGTTTGCAAAGCGCGATCATCGCTGCCTTGTCCCCACCCAGTAACGCCGCCAGCCGCAGGAGTGGGTCTGGCGCGCGAGTATTCCCTCTGTCGCACGTAATTATGGCTAAGAAAAAGTTGAAGTCGATACGCCCGGTTAACACTTGTGAAAGGACGTGACCTTCCTGCATCGCTTTTACCGTCTTAGACGGGTCTGGCGCGGCCAGAAGCTTCTTCAGCTCCTTCCAGATGCGCTCCACCGACAATGCCTTCAGGGTCTGCGCCAGATCAGAGCAGGCCTGGTGGCCTTCCGGATCGATCAATTGCCCATACCAGGCATTAAACCGGTAGAATCGCAAAATCCTCAGATGGTCTTCCGCGATCCGGTCTCGAGCCTCGCCAATAAAGACGATCTGGCGTGACGCAACATCCTGAAGGCCGCCAAACGGGTCATAGAGCGTCCCGTCAGAACGGGCGTAGATGGCGTTGAGACGGAAA
>CAYWND010000563.1:0-2359 GCA_964459085.1 uncultured Oceanibium sp.
TACACTCTTTCCGCTCCAACAGCTTTTCTGCTTGTTTCAGACCGTCGGACACGGCAAACGCCGTTGGCATCCGGAACGGGTCGAAGGCATGGATATTCCGGCCCGTCGGCAGGATCTCGGGGCTGCGCAGCAGATCGCCGCCTGGAACCGGACGGACAAACCGCCCGCCAAGTGCGCGCAGCAGCGCAGGGATCTCGGTCTCGGCGGCCAGTTTCTGGTCCAGCGCGTCGCGGGCTTCGGCGTCCAGATCCGCCTGATCCGATACCAATGCCAGATATTCGCCCCGCGCTGCGTCGGTCATCGGCTTGCCAACCACATGAAGGCCCGAGGGGATCAACGCCTCTTCGGTTTCCAGAACCACCGACCACAGGCGGTCGATGGGGTGGCCGCCAAGGTCCAACTCCTCGGCCTGGGCCGCGATCACCTCTTCGAGGTCGGGCCGCTCCTTGGCGTCCGGCGCCATCCCGCGCCAGCGATCCAGGCTCGACTTCAGTTCCAGCAATCCCTTGTACAGCCCCGCCTGACCCAGGGGCGGCGTCAGGTGGCTGACGGTGACCGCACCGGATCGGCGCTTGGCCAGCGTCGCCTCGGACGGGTTGTTGGCGGCATAGAGGTAGACATTCGGCAGGTGACCGATCAACCGATCGGGCCAGCAATCTGCGCCCAGCCCGGTCTGCTTGCCCGGCATGAATTCCAAGGCACCATGCATGCCGAAATGCAGCACAACATCCGCGCCAAAATCCTCGCGCAGATAGCGATAGAACGCGCTGAAGGCATGTGTGGGGGCAAAGCCCCGTTCGAACAACAGGCGCATCGGGTCGCCTTCGTAGCCGAAGGCGGGCTGGACCCCGACTAAGACGTTGCCGAACTGCGCGCCCAGCACGAACACGCCGGATCCGTCCGCCTGGTGGCGGCCCGGTGCCGGTCCCCACTGCGCCTCGATCTCGGCCAGGTGGGGCTCGCGGCGGACCAGATCATCCGCGCTCAGCCGGGCCGCGACATTCGCTTCCTGGCCATACTCGGCGGCGTTGCCTTCCAGCACGGCAGCCCGCAGATCCTCGGGCGATCCGGGCAGATCCATGTCATAGCCTTCGGCCTTCATCGCCTGAAGGGTGTTGAAAAGGCTCTCAAACACCGACAAATACGCCGCCGTCCCGATCGCACCGGCATTTGGCGGGAAGCCATAAAGTACCACGGCGGCTTTGCGCGCCTTAGCCTCGGACCGGCGCAGCCGCACATGCGCGTCCACGCGCTTTGACAGCGCCTCGATCCGCTCGGGGCAAGGCGCCATTGCGCGGCTTTCCGACCTTGCGTGGCAGGTGCGGGCGCACCCCCGGCACGGTTCGGACCCCAACCGTCCGCCAAAGATCATCGGGTTGGTTGCCCCGTCAATCTCGGGCAGGGCCACCAGCATGGTGGTTTCCACCGGGCCAAGACCGCCTTCGGTTTCGGCCCATTGGCCCAGTGTCTGGAACTCCAGCGCGTGGGCCGCGATGTAGGGCACGTCGAGCTTGGCCAGCGCGTCCTCGGCTGCGGCACTGTCGTTATAGGCTGGCCCGCCGACCAGGCTGAACCCGGTCAGGCTGAGAACGGTGTCCGCATCCGCAAAATAGGCGTCCATCGCGGGGCGGCCATCCAACCCGGCGGCGAAGGCGGGAATGACCCGCAATCCCCGATCCTCCAGAGCGCGGATCACCGCGTCGTAGTGTGCGGTGTCCCCGGCGAGCACATAGGCCCGCAGCAACAACACGCCGACAGTCCCCGTCGGCGACGCCGGGCCGGGCAAGGTGGAAAGATCGGTTGTGATCCCGGTTTTGAGGTCGGGATGATAAAGCCCGGTTTCGGGGTACTCGACCGGTGCCCGACGAGGCAGGCTGGCGGCCAATCCACTGCGCTTGGAATAGCGCGCGACCAGATAGGCGACCATCGAAACGATGTTTTCGTCAGATCCACCCAGCCAGTATTGCATGGTCAGGAAATAGGCGCGCAGATCCTGCGCCGTGCCGGGGAGGAATCGCAGGATCTTGGGCAGGCGTCGCAGCATCGCCATCTGCTTGGCCCCGCTGGAACCAGAGGGTTTCCGAGACCCCCTCAGCCGTTTCATTAACGCCATCATGCCGCTGGCGGGCCGCGCCATGTCCAGCCCGCCCATGCGGGTCAGACGTGTAACCTCGGCCCCCGCAATGCAGCCGATCATGGCATCGCATTGGTCGCGTCGCGCCTGAAGCGCGGGCAGGATCGCCTGGATGTGCTCGTCCAGAAACAGGAGCGTCGACAGAACAATGTCCGCGCGCGCGATATCGTCTTTTGCCGCCTGAAGGGCCGCTGGATTTTCAGCCCATTCAGCGGCGGCATGTAC
>CAYWND010000564.1:0-2353 GCA_964459085.1 uncultured Oceanibium sp.
CGACGTGATGGTCGGCCCGGATGTCGTGGAAAAGGCACTGGCCGAGGTCGGCATCGCCTTCATGATGGCGCCCATGCACCACCCCGCGATGCGTCATGTCATGCCCTCGCGTCAGGAGTTGGGGACCCGCACGATTTTTAACATCCTGGGGCCGCTGACCAACCCCGCGGGGGTCAGGCGGCAGCTGACCGGGGCATTTTCGCGCGACATGATCCGCCCCATGGCCGAAACCCTGGCCGAGCTGGGGTCGGACCGCGCCTGGCTGGTACATGGCAGCGATGGTACCGACGAGATCTCGATCGCTGGCCTCACGGACGTCGCCGCCCTCGACGGCGGCACGGTCGAGATGCGCCAGATCCACCCCGAGGACGCGGGCCTGCCGACCCATCCGTTCGAGGCGATCCTGGGCGGCTCGCCCGAAGAAAATGGTGCCGCATTCCGCGCCCTGCTGGCGGGTGAGACATCGGCCTATCGCGATGCGGTGCTGCTGAACGCGGCCGCCGCTCTGGTGATCGCGGATACGGCCCCGGATCTGAAAACCGGCGTCGAGATGGCCGCCACCAGCATCGATAGCGGTGCCGCCCGCACCAAGGTCGAGGGGCTGGCAACCGTGACCCAGGCCGTGTCAGGCGACTGACGGCCCGCCCTGCCCGTCCGATGTGGGATCCTGCGGTGCCAGCAGATCCTCAAGCACGGTCTGGGTATGAAAGTACCGCTGATGGGTTCCGCCGGTCAGAATTTCAGACAGTTGCGGGCTTAGCGCAGCGGCCTCGCTGCGCCAGGGGCTCGCAGTCTCGGGCCGCGCTTCGGCCGCCGCCTTGTGCCCCGGCACCGGCGCCCCCATCCAGTCAAACCCGGAATAGACATCATCCCAACGCGCCAGATCCTCGCGCTCGCGCAAGGTGCGCACCTGGTCCCGCATCCAGGCCGACCGGAACCACAACGGCACAACCGGCGCGCCCCAGGTCACGAATCGCGTGCGCTGCAGGGCGGCGCGTTCGGGATAGTCGGCCAGCAGGTCGATCCCTACCGCGCAGCCGAAACTATAGCCAAGCACCGTGACCTCGTCATACCCGGCGGCGTTCACCCGCATGTAGACCTCGCGCACCCGGTGTCCGATCCGGCTGCGCAGGCCTGTGCCCGTCGCGTTGATCTGGTTGGTCAGGTAATCCCGCGCAAAGGACGCGATCGAGGCGACCAGATCGGCACTGCCAGCCCCCAGAACGCCCACGACAACAAACCAGTATTTCCAGTCCGGCCACTTGGCGATCGCTGCCGCCACGTTTCCGATAATCTCGGCAAAGGGACCCAGCGCGTCGGCATTGTCGGTGGCCCAACTGCCCGCATTCACCGCTTCGGCCGCCACGATCAGGATCGACAGATACCACAGTAACAACAGGATCCCCGACGCCAGCAGGCCAAATGTCAGCATCCGGTTGGTCCAAAGTGCCAGCCAGACCGGGCTGAAGAACCAGTAGATCAGCAACCGAAACCCGCGCAGCGCCTTGGAATACGGCGTCTCGGCCGCCTGATCGGCCAGCAGATCGCCCCAATACGCCTCGAACACGTCTACGCTGCGATCCTGGTGCGTCTCGCCGTCGTGATAGCGCACCGTCAGCGACACCCCGTCCAGCCCGTCGATCGCCACCGGCGCCTCGCCAACCACCGGATACCGCGCAGACTCCAGCGTCAGGTTTTCGATCAGCACCTTGCGCCTCTGGTCCCGCTCTTCGCGGGCCAGGCCGGGAACCAGGATGATCGCGCGCCGCGTCATGGGGACATCCTTGGGTTTAGGGTCAGAAGCTAGATCCCGCCAAGAATGCCATGGACTGCGATAACTACAAGTGAGATAAGCCGGTGTTGCAGTCACTGGGTTTTGAAATGGCGAACGTTCTGGATCGGATAAAGGCCTACAAGCTGGACGAGATCGCAGCCGCCAAGGCCGCGCGCCCCCTGCCCGGGATTGCGGCGCAGGCGCGCGACGCCGCCCCGCCCAGGGACTTTGCTGCCGCCCTGCGAAGTGCTCAGACCACCGGCTATGGACTGATCGCCGAGATCAAGAAGGCCTCGCCCTCCAAGGGGTTGATCCGGGCCGATTTCGACCCGCCCGCGCTGGCACGGGCCTATGCCGACGGTGGCGCGACGTGTCTGTCTGTACTGACCGACACGCCGTCGTTTCAGGGATCGCCCGAGTTTCTGCGCGCCGCCCGCGCGGCGGTCGATCTGCCGATCCTGCGCAAGGACTTCATGTACGACCCATATCAGGTGGCCGAGGCGCGGGCCTGGGGCGCGGATTGCATCCTCATTATTATGGCGAGCGTCTCAGACACCCAAGCCGCCGAGCTGGAAGACG
>CAYWND010000565.1:0-2347 GCA_964459085.1 uncultured Oceanibium sp.
GATGATCCATCCGGCCATCCCGAAGGCGGATCATCTCATGTTTGCGAGATGGGCGCGGAACACGCGCGATGAATGGGCGGCCATCTTGGACGACCCGGATCATCACGGCCATGACGACTTGCTGGCAGGTTTTCGAACTGCCTTCGAACGGTTGAGCGAGACCTATGCCGTCAATTATGGCTTTGATCAGATCGAGCCGCTGCTTTTCGACGCCGTGTCGGAAACCGCCATCGCCGAGCTCAACACACGCGAGAAGACCAAGATACCCTCCATTGATTGGAAGGGTGATTATAGTTGGATACTTGTCGGCGGGATCGGCCTGGACCGTGGCTTCACCGTAGAAGGCCTGACAGTCTCCTACATGCCGAGGTCCATCGGGATCGGCAACGCCGACAACATCCAGCAGCGTGCGCGCTTCTTCGGCTACAAGAAGCGCTATCTTGGCCTCTGCCGCATCTATCTGACGACAGAAAACATCGAAGCGTTCCAAGACTATGTGTCCCACGAGGAATCGGTTCGCTCATCGATCTCCAAGCACATCAAAGATGGGGGCGGCCTGAAGGACTGGCGGCGCACCTGGTTCCTCAGCCAGAGGCTTCAGCCGACACGGCGCTCTGTCATCTTGCTTGACATGTACCAGTCGCGTGGGCGCGAAGGGTGGATTTACCCCGACTACCCGTATGAGGATACCGGCTTCGTCGCCGATAACCGCGAAGCAGTAGACCAGCTACTCGGAGCGTTCGATTTCTGGGAATACAAGCAGGAAGGCTGGAACCAGCAGCAGACCATTCCGGCGTTCAGCGACGACATTCCGCTCAGCGAGATAATCCCCTTCATCGGCCAAATCCGCTACAAGAACCCCGGCGATAGCTTGCAGCACTCGGCCATCATGGTCGGCCTCGAAAAGCTGGCTAGCGAAGACGCAGAGATGCGGTGCAGCGTCTTTGCATTCTCCGGCCCATGGTCCGGCGTGGAAGCGCGCCGCAGTCTCGATACCAAAGACCCGCCCAAGATCAGAAACCTCTTCCAGGGTAGCAACGCGCGCACCAATTATCCCGGCGCGCGCCAAATCCGGTCCGATAATACGATTACCTTCCAGATTCATCGCTACCACCTAGAAAATGCCGCCAAGAACCGCGTGCTTCTGGAAGACTTGCCTGTGCTCGCCGTGCACATCCCCGAGCACCTGGCGGAGCGTGTTTGGGTAGAACGAGAGGACGATGCTGTTTGAGGCGTATCAGGAACTTGCGCGCCGCTTCCCGGATGCCTGCCAGCATCTCTTCGGGAGCAAGATCGATAGTGCCCAAGGGCTCTGGCTTTCCTTGGATGCGCATGGGCAGCCCTATTTGCTCTTCGAGATGGCCGAGGATGATGGCCAGCCTGATCTGAAGCTGAAGGCCGTCGAGGTTCGCTTCGCGTGCCCCTGCGATATCCAGCTTCAGGATGGAAGCGCTCTTTCCGGAACTTTCACGCTGGTTTCCCTTGCCAATGACGACCCAGATATCATCCGCGTCTTCCTTCGCCTCTTGGAAGAAGCGTTCCTGGCACCCGGCGCGGATCACTCAGCAGCGGCGGTACGCGACCAAATCCTTTCGATTGCGGACCTCTTCGCGCGGCTGAGCGACGATCTGAAAGACGTGGTTGGGCTCTGGGGGGAGCTGCACATCATCCGCACTGCTCAAGATGTGAACGCCGCAGCACGCGCGTGGTCATCGTCGACCCGTGCCCGGTACGATTTCATGACCGAGCGCTTGGCGCTAGAAGTGAAGACGACCCTTAAGTCTGTCCGGCAGCACCGGTTTTCGCTCGAGCAGCTTCGCGCCAATGCGGACTTTCAGGTCTACATTGCATCCATCTTGCTGACCGAGTTGCCGGGTGGTGAAGCGGCCTACGAGTTGATCGATGAGGTATACGCTGCGCTTGACGATCCCCAGGACCGCGCCAGGTTTTTTCGCCAATGCCTGCGCAAAGGCGGCGCGGACATCTATGGATCGGAGTTGCGTCTAAGCACGCTGCCGGGCGGCGCATCCATCGCGCTTTTTGACGCTGGCACCTTGCCGGTGCCGGCCGTCGAGGGCGGAGATCCGATTTCCAATGTGCGCTTTGACCTCCGGCTTCAGCAGCAGGAAATGCTCGAATTGGAGCGCCAACAGAGCGTGCTGAGTTTCTTGACTTTGGAGATCTGATAACTCGGGTCCAACTGACCCTCTTCCCTGTCTTTGCACGCTATGGCGCTACGCCCCTTGAAGACCTGTTGAGCCAAGCCGGTTTCCGGTTTTCTTGATGGACTCGATCCAGGGCCGCCCGTCGGCCGCCACTCACGGAACGGGGACAGCATGGCAGAGAC
>CAYWND010000566.1:0-2336 GCA_964459085.1 uncultured Oceanibium sp.
TCTCTTCGCTGCTGTCCACGAAGTGCGGAACCGCACCCAGATGATAGGCCGCGTTGGCGGTGGCGACGAACGTCAGCGCCGGCATCAACACCTCGTCACCAGGGCGCACGCCTGCGACTTTCATCGCGATCTCTAGCGCCGCGGTGCCGTTGACGACCGCAACGCCATGGGCCGTCCCGCAGACCTTTGCCGCGTCATCTTCGAACCGGTCCACGAACTTCCCGACCGAGGAGATCCAACCCGTGTCCAGGCATTCGGTCACCAGATCCTGTTCGGCGCCCCGAAACTCTGGCTCGTGCAGCGGGATGAAGCCGTCGCTAGGCCCCAGAACCTCGCGCAATCGGGCCAGGGCGCCGTCTAACAGCGCGGTATCCGATATGCGCTTTGCGACGCCCATGGCCGCCCCTTATATGTTGTAGCGACTGCTGTTGTACTTCGACAGGTTCGCGGGATCCTGGAACCATTTGGCGGTTTCCGCCAGCCCCCGCACGAACCCTTCGCGCCCGCCATAGCTGGGGTCCCAGCCGAACAATTCAGTCGCGGGGGCTGTGCCCGCGAAAAGCCGCTCGACCTCGCTGGCGGCCGGGCGCATGCGCTGGTTGTCCTGCACGACCGTGACCTCTGTCCCCATGGCCTCGGCAATGGCGTTGACCGTGTCCCCGATGGAAATTTCGAAGCCCGAGCCGATATTGGTGACCCTACCGATGGCGGCGTCGCACTCCATCGCCTGGATGAACCCACGGGCGGTGTCCTGTACATAGGTGAAGTCGCGGGTGGGTGTCAGGGCACCCAGTTTGACCTCGCGGGCACCGTCTGCGATCTGGCTGATGATCGTGGGAATGACGGCGCGTGCCGATTGCCTTGGGCCGTAGGTGTTGAACGGGCGCAGAACGGCAACAGGCGTCTCGAAGGACCGGTGGAACGACAACGCCAACTGGTCCGCCGCAACCTTTGTCGCCGCATAGGGGGACTGCGCGTTCAGGGGGTGCTCTTCGGTGATGGGCACGAACTGGGCTGTCCCATACACCTCGGAGGTCGAGGTCGAGATGAACCGTGACACGCCTTGGCGACGCGCGGCCTGCAACGTGTTCAGGGTCCCTGTCACGTTGACCTGAACATAGGCGTCGGGCGAGTGATAGCTGAACGGAATGGCGATCAGCGCTGCAAGATGCAGGACCATATCCGCCCCTCGCATCGCGTCTTCGACACCATGCGGGTCGCGAATGTCCCCGGCGACCACTTCGAAATGCCCCGCGACATCCGCTGCTGCATGATCCAGCCAGCCCAGGCTGTTGAACGAATTGTAAAGCACGAACGCACGGGTGTCGTACCCGTCACGAACCAGCATTTCGGTCAGGTGCGATCCGATAAAACCATCGGCGCCAGTAACAAGGACACGCGGTTTCCCCAATGCACTTTACCTTTCGAACGAGACCAGGACCAATCCGATCCCGGTCAGAGGCTGCGACCTTGGCCTGAACTCAGGCCCGCTCTAGCCAGATATTCTGTATCCGCATGATGGGCCAAAGCTTTTTCGGACATCTGACCTTGTCGACATCAAACGGCTCGGACAATATCACGTGCTTTTTCGCCAACCGAAAGCCGAAACTCTCGAAGATCTCGTGCAAGTCGTCGCGGGGATACCCGCCGGGGAATTTCTCGAACAGGTCCTCGGCGAACATGCCCTTGGATGTGGTGCGGGCCATTTCCTTGATAAAGGCGTTGCAAAGGTCGTCATCCAGGATTTCGAAGACGCCGTTGGCCATGCTGTAGTCGAAGTGATCGTCGGCATAGTCCAGACCCGCGCCACAGATATCGCCCTGGTGAAACTCGAACGTGATGTTCGGATTCGGGCTTGTGACCAGGCGCTTGGCGTTCTCGATCCGGGAATGGTTCAGATCGACGCCCACGATGTGGACCTTGCGATCTGTAACTCCTTCCGCCTTCCAGGCGCGATCCACGAAGTCGATGATGCGCTGGACGGAATCCCCGTCGCCGCAGCCGAAATCAGCGATCGTGCAATCCTGCTTGGGAAAGTTGTCCCAGCCAAGCGGCATGATGTACCAGGCCTTGCGGTCCTTCAGGAACTCCCAGCGTTCCTTGTCGATCGGCTTTTCAGCCTTCTTGTAGTAGTGGTCGAAATTCTTGCCCTCGATATATCCGATCCGCCGATGCATGTAGTCGACATAGATCTCGCGATGCTCGGGGTTCAGCCAACGCAACTCGTCCTTGCGGGCCGAATACTCGTCGACCGCCGCGAAGGGGTTGTTTTCCAGATCCCAGCTTCTGATGGTTTCGATGTCCTGGGGGTCAAGTGTCCACATGTGGTCCGTTCC
>CAYWND010000567.1:0-2336 GCA_964459085.1 uncultured Oceanibium sp.
CAGGCCGCGCTGCTGGAACGTGCGCAAGCGGCAATCGAGGCCGGTCAACCCGCCCGCACCGTCGAGGTTTCCGAGGATGAAATGAAGGCCTGGAAAACGCTGGGCCTGCTGTCGGCCAAGCCGGTCCTTTATGTCTGCAATGTCGAAGAGGCATCGGCGGCGAACGGCAACGCGCAATCCGATGCGGTGGCCAAGATGGCCCAGGCACAGGGCGCCGGGACGGTCGTAATCTCGGCCGCCATCGAGGAAGAGATTGCTCAGCTTGACGCCGAGGAACGGGCCGAGTTCCTGCAAGAACTTGGGCTGACCGAGGCCGGGCTCGACCGCCTTATCGCTGCTGGATACAACCTGCTGGGCCTGATGACGTATTTCACTGCCGGGCCGAAAGAGGCCCGCGCCTGGACCATCCCGCAGGGCACGACTGCGCCAAAGGCCGCTGGCGTCATCCATGGGGATTTCGAGCGCGGATTCATCCGGGCCGAAACCGTCGCCTATGGCGATTATGTCTCGCTTGGTGGCGAACAAGCCGCGCGCGAGGCTGGCAAACTGCGCGCCGAAGGCAAAGCCTATGTGGTTGCAGACGGGGACGTCATGCACTTCCTGTTCAACACCTGACCCGCTGAATTCTAAGCATCGTTAAGCCCCTGTTCACCGCAACTTAGGCCCGGTTTAACCCGTCCCGGATAGGCCTGCGGGTCAGAGTGTTGATGGGATCCGGGTCATGGGAACGGTATTTTCGACGGGCTTTGTTCTGCTTGATACCGCGGACTACCTGCTGTCTTCGGTTGTAGACATCGAGTTTCATGCCGGTGCGTCCGGCGATGTGCTGGTCGTGGCTTCGGGCGGCGAATATGGCGTGTCCAGCTGGGACCTTAGCGGGCCATCTCCGTCCGAGGTCAGCCAGATCGTGGATGGCCTCGACAGCGGCACAACGGCGCTCAGCGACACGCTGCTGCTGGATGCCTTTACCGGCCCGAAACTGGTGACGCTGGGTCGGTTCGACAACAATTTCGGTCTGGCTGACCTGGACTCTGGCGGGGCGCTGTCCGCACCGGTCGCGATGACGGACGCAGGCGGCAATTTCGAACGCGGGCTTGTGGGCGATACCGTCCGCATCGGCAACAACGCCTTTTTCTACGTCGCGCAGCACGGTCAGCCTGGCCTTGGCGTCTATCGCTTCAACGCGACGGATGCGTACAAGCTGCTGGATACGGTTTCGGACACGCCTGACCTGTTTCTGGGCGACGTTGCCGACATCCACTACGGCCGATTGCATGACAAGAACTTCCTGTTTGCCGCATCCGCATTCGATGCGGGGCTAGAGGCATTCACGATCCGCGATGGCGGCCGCATTGACGAGGCCGGATCGCTGGCGCCCGGGCCCGGACTGGGCTTTGCCGACACCACCGCGATCGCATCGCTTCAGATCGGCGACCGCGCCTTCGTATTTCTGGCCAGTGCGGGGACCGACAACCTGATCTCGCTGCGCATGTCCAAGGGCGCGGCCTTCACTGTGATCGACCAGACAACGGATACGAACCTGACCCGATTCGCCCACGCCCAGGTGATGGAGGCGTTTCAAACCGATGACAGATCCTTTCTGCTGGTCGGCGGCGCCGATAACGGCCTGTCCCTGTTCGAGATCACCTATCAGGGGCATTTCGTTCATCTGGAAAGCATCGGTGACGACTTTACGACCACATTGGCCGATGTATCGGCGCTGAAGGTCGTGGTGGACGGGACGACGGCGCGTGCTTTTGTCGGCAGCGCATCGGAACATGGTGTGACCGAACTGTTCCTGGATCTGGATCGATCGGGGGACGAGATCTTTGGCACCGTCGGCCGGGACACGATCAACGGGACGTCCGGTGACGATGTCATCTGGGGTGACGGCCAGACGGACAGTTTGTATGGCCTCGATGGCGATGACCGGCTGATCGACGGCAACGGCCGGGATTTTCTGTACGGTGGCGCTGGCGCGGATACGTTCGTCTTCTTCAAGGATGGCATCTCGGACCGGATCGAGGATTTCGAACTGGGCATTGACCGGATCGACCTCAGCTACTTTGACGGCATCTACTACTACGGCGATCTGGACCTGCAATCCCGAGGAAGCGGCGCGATCATCTTTCTCAGCCCGACCGAGATCATTCGCATCAACAACATCGACGGAACCGCCTTCGATATCGCCGACTTTGATCAGGACGATTTCATCTTCGGCTAGAACCCCGCGCGAGTTTGCGCTTGCATACCAAGGGGCATGCCGCTTAAACCCGTCGATGGAGACGTGGCCGAGTGGTCGAAGGCGCTCCCCTGCTAAGGGAGTAGACGGGGAA
>CAYWND010000568.1:0-2334 GCA_964459085.1 uncultured Oceanibium sp.
TACCGAAAAGGCCGAGGGCGTGATCGTCGCGATGATCCGCGACGGGGCGCAGGTGTCGGAACTGGGCGCGGGGCAGGAAGGCTGGGTTGTCCTCAACCAGACTCCGTTCTATGGCGAATCCGGCGGCCAGGTGGGTGACACCGGGATCCTGCGTGGCGGTGCGGCCGAGGCCGATGCGGCGATCGCGCGGGTCACGGACACGCGGCGGTTTGCGGGCGGTGCGGTAATCGCGCACAAGGTCACATTGGACGAGGGCCGCCTGGTCTCCGGCGATCCGTTGGTGGCCGAGGTCGATCATTCCCGCCGCACGGCAATCCGCGCCAACCACTCGGCCACGCATCTGCTGCACGAGGCGCTGCGCCAAACGCTGGGCGATCACGTTGCGCAGCGCGGATCGTTGAATGCGGATGATCGGCTGCGGTTCGATTTCAGCCATGGCAAGGCGATCTCGGGTGACGAGATGGACCGGATTGAACGCGACGTGAACGCCTATATCCGTCAGGACAGCGCGGTCGAGACGCGGATCATGACGCCTGATGATGCGCGCGGGATCGGGGCGCAGGCGCTGTTTGGCGAGAAGTATGGCGACGAGGTGCGCGTGGTCTCGATGGGCCAGCAAACCGGATCGGGCAAGGGCGCGAACAAGGCAACCTATTCGATCGAGCTGTGTGGTGGCACGCATGTGGCTCGCACGGGCGAGATCGGGGTGTTCGTGGCCCTTGGCGACAGCGCATCCTCGGCCGGTGTGCGCCGGATCGAGGCGCTGACGGGCGAGGCCGCGCGGCGCTACCTGGCCGATCAGGACGCCCTGGTGTCGGACATCGCCGGCGCGCTGAAGGCGCAGCGTGGCGAGGTGGTCGACCGGGTCAAGGCGCTGATGGACGAGCGCAAGGCGCTGCAGGCCGAGGTGGCCGAATTGCGCAAGCAGGTGGCGTTGTCGGGCGGCGGTGCGGCCGAACAACCCGGGCCCGAGCAGATCGCGGGGATCAACTTTTTCGCACAACCGCTGACAGGTGTCTCTGGCAAGGATCTGCGCGGCCTGATCGACGAACAAAAAAAGCGGCTGGGATCGGGTGTGATCCTGCTGCTGGCCGATACCGGCGGCAAGGCCGCGATTGCCGCGGGCGTGACGGACGATCTGACCGACAAGGTGTCGGCGGTCGATCTGGTGCGTGCCGCGGCCGAGGCCATGGGCGGCAAGGGCGGCGGCGGTCGGCCCGACATGGCCCAGGGCGGCGGACCGGATGCCTCGAAATCAGACGAAGCGATCGCAGCCGCGCGGGCAGTGCTGCAAGGCTAGCGTTTGCGCGCGGGCCTTGTCGATGCCTTCGACAGGGTGCTTGAGATCATTGGAAAGGGGCCACAGAGCCCGGGAAGGGAGCATGCATGCCAGCCTATCTGATTGCAAATATCGCGGTGACAAATCCGGACGGCTACAAGGAATATGCCGCCCAGACCCAGGCGATGGCCGAGAAATACGGCGGGCGCTATCTGATCAAGGGCGGGCCGTGCGAGTATTTGGAAGGTCAGGGGCCCGACCGGTTCGCCGTAGTCGAGTTCCCCGATGTCGCCGCGGCCAAGGCCTGGCAGATGTCCGACGAGTATCAGGCGATCATCGGGATCCGGCATGCAAACAGCACCGGAACAGTCGCAATTGTGGAGGGAGTTTAGATGCCTGCATTGTGGATTGCCCATGTCGATGTGACCGACCCCGAGGGGTATGGCGACTACATCAAGGTGGCCAGTGAATGCATCCCGGAACACGGGGGTGTCTTCATTGCCCGGGGTGGGCGCTATTCCCAGATGGAAGGGAAGGACCATCCGCGGAACGTGGTGGCGCGGTTTCCGACCTACGAGGCGGCACTGGCGTGCTATAATTCCGAGAAGTATCAGGCGGTTGTGCCGACGGCGATTGGATCGTCGGATCGGTCCGTTGTGATTGTCGAGACGGACGAGTAGCAGCTTCACCAGCGTCCTTTTCGGCAGCGCGCCGGGCGCGCATGACATCCATCTCGGCCTTGGTGGGCTGGGCGGGGCGGGCGTGGCGGAAATACTCGCGGATCAGCGCCCAGCGCATGGCCCAACCGTCCTTTTGCGCGTGCAACTGGGCCACGGTCATCTTGCGGCGGCGCACGACGATGCGTGCGACCTTGTAGTCAAAGCGCCGCTTGCGATCCAGATAGCTTTGCGGCAGGCGTCGCTTGACCGCGCCCCATAAGCGGTGAAGTTATCGAGGCGCTGGGTCACCCGGTGAAGCACCTTCGCCCCCTTGAGCTCTGGCAGCACCTGGGCGGCCTCCTCCACCAAGGCGTCGGCGATGACCTCGCTGGGGGG
>CAYWND010000569.1:0-799 GCA_964459085.1 uncultured Oceanibium sp.
CGCGGCCTTGGCCTGGTCGACGATCGAGTTGAATGCGTCGGGCTCGTGCACGGCCAGATCGGCCAGAACCTTGCGGTCGACCTCGATGCCCGCCAGCGACAGGCCGTTGATGAACTTGGAATAGTTCAGCGACTCGTCATGGGCACGGACGCCCGCGTTGATCCGCTGGATCCACAGCGCGCGGAAGTTGCGCTTTTTGTTCTTGCGGTCGCGGGTGGCGTATTGCGCGGCCTTGTCCACCGCCTGCTTGGCGGTGCGGAAGTTCGACTTGCGTGCGCCATAGTATCCCTTGGCGGCCTTGATCACCTTGCGGTGGCGCTGGTGTGCGGCGGAACCGCCTTTGACTCTCGACATGTCTCGGCCCTCCGATCAGCGGTTGTATGGCATGTAGGATTTCACGATCTTCGCATCCGGTTCGCTGAGCGTGTTGGTGCCGCGCGCGTTGCGGATGAACTTGTTGGATCGCTTGATCATGCCGTGGCGTTTGCCCGCCTGGGCCGCGACAACCTTACCCGAGGCCGTCACCTTGAAGCGCTTTTTCGCGCCTGACTTGGTCTTCATCTTGGGCATTTCCATCTCCGTCTTTCAGAGGTTGGTATCCACGCGACTCGGCAGCCCATTTCCAGCCGGCCGCGCACCGGAAGCGGCTCTATAGGGGCTTGTGCGCCCGCTGGCAAGGGGGATCAACCGGTTCGCGGCCACTCGTGGTGCATGTCGTCGATCACATACCGATGCGCATGGACAGCGCCATGGCGCCGCAGGTGCGGGTGATCGGGCGGCAGTTCGGGATGGGCATGGG
>CAYWND010000569.1:838-2326 GCA_964459085.1 uncultured Oceanibium sp.
GCCAACACTCCGACCAGCGCCAAGACCGCCAGCAAAGCCGCCGCGATGCCCAATCCCCACAGATCGCCCAGGATACCGGCCACGGGATAGGCGACCAGCCAGGCCGCATGGCTCAGCGCGAACTGCGCGGTAAAAATCGCTGCCCGATCCTCGGGCGCGGCCGACCGGCGCAGCAGCCGCCCCGCGGGCGTCATCACCGCAGAATAGCCGATCCCCAGCACCAGCCACAGCGGCAGCAGCGCGGCCCACCCAGGCACCCCGCCCAGCCCCGCCAGCAGGACCATGCACCCAAAGCACAGGGCCGCGCCCGCGATCATCAGTCCGCGCTCGGCCATCCGCCCCAACAGCCATGGCGTCAACAGCGCCGCCAGCATCGATCCGGCCCCGAAGGCCGCCAGCGCCACAGCCACGTCGCGCTCGCCCAGCCCCAGCCCTGCCTTGACCACAACCACCGTGTTGACCAGCGCGAATGCCCCGCCCGCCGCCGCCGCCAGGGTCAGGGCCCAGAGCCCCCGCAGACGCGGCGTGGCCAGATAGATCCGCACCCCCCGCGTGATCCGTTCGGCAAAGGGTTTCGGGCGCCGCTCGGGCGGGGCGGGCGGCAGCGCGGCGCGCAGCACAAGCCGCGCCGAGACCGCAAATCCCAGAACCGTGCCTGCAAACAGTGCCGGGAACGGCATCACCAACAGCAGCGCCGCCGCCAGCATGGGGCTGATCAGGCTTTCCAGATCATAGGCCAGCCGCGACAGCGACAGCGCTTGGGTGTAAACCTCCTCATCCTCCAGAATATCCGGGATCGTCGCCTGAAACGCCGGTGTGAACCCGGCCGAGGCTGTCTGCAGCACCCCAATCAGCACGTAGATCTGCCAGACCTCGGTCACGAACGGCAGGCTTAGTGCCACAGCGGCACGGATCATGTCCATCGCCACCAGAAACCCCTTGCGCGGCAGCCGCGCGGCAACCGCCGCGATTACGGGCGCAACAAAGATATAGGCCAGCATCTTGATCACCAATGCCGTGGCCAGCACGCGACCCGCAGCCGCGCCTGCCAGATCGAACGCCAAAAGCGCCAGCGCGACGGTCATCAGCCCGGTGCCCAGCAGCGCGATAAGCTGGGCAAGGAACAGATGCCGATATGTCGGATCCCCAAGTGGTGCGAGCATGGCCCCAAGGCTACCTGTGCGCCGCATCTCTGCCAACCGCCCACGGTGACTGGATGCCTGCCCAAGGGTCATGCTTGCGGCAGCCGCACCTGCGGGCGCATAATTTGCGCCATGGAACAGACCGACCGCCCGCAACCGGCACCGCCGCTGTCACACGCCCTGCCTTTCTGGCTGTCATTGGTGTTCGTGCCGATGCTGGCCCTGGGCGCGGCCTATGGCGGGTGGTGGCTGCTGCTGGTGCCAGTCTGGGGCTGGGTCATGATGCCGATCCTCGACGCCGCCGGCGGCCTGGACACGGCCAACCTGGACCCCGCGACCAAAACCC
>CAYWND010000570.1:0-2325 GCA_964459085.1 uncultured Oceanibium sp.
ACCGGTTGTGCGTGGTGCAACTGTCGGGTGGCGATGGCGAGGCGCATCTGGTGCAGATTGCCAAGGGCCAGACCTCGGCCCCCAATCTAGAAAGGCTGCTGGCCGACCCCGACACGCTGAAACTGTTTCACTTTGGCCGGTTCGACATCGCGGTGCTGTATCACACCTTCGGGGTTCTGGCCGCGCCGGTCTATTGCACCAAGATCGCATCCAAGCTGGTCCGGACCTATACCGACCGGCACGGGCTGAAGGTGCTGCTGCAGGAATTGCTGGAGATCGACATCTCGAAACAACAGCAAAGCAGTGACTGGGGCGCGGACACATTGACCGAGGCGCAGATGGCCTATGCGGCGTCCGATGTGCTGTACCTGCATGCGCTGAAAGATCGGATGGACGCAATGCTGGCGCGCGAGGGCCGGACGGAACTGGCGCAGGCGTGCTTTGACTTCCTTCCGGTGCGCGCGAAACTGGATCTGGGCGGCTGGCCCGAGATCGACATCTTCTCGCACTGAAGGGGCCCCATGACCGGTTTCGATCCCATCGAAGAAGGCCGCCGGGTGATCCGGCTGGAGGCCGAGGCGCTGGGCAAGCTGGCCGAGACGCTGGACGGCGGGTTTGACGAGGCGGTTCGGGTGATGCTGGGCGCCAAGGGTCGCATCATCGTCAGCGGCATGGGCAAGTCGGGGCATATCGCGGGCAAGATCGCCGCGACCCTGGCGTCAACGGGGACGCCCGCTTATTTCGTGCACCCGGCCGAGGCCAGCCATGGTGATCTGGGCATGATCACCCAGGATGATGTGGTGATCCTGCTGTCAAATTCGGGCGAGACGCCGGAACTTGCGGATCTGATAGCCTATACCCGGCGCTTCGGGATCCCGCTGATCGGCATCGCGGCCAACCCTGAGAGCACCCTGATGACCAAGGCGGATCATCGGATCGTTCTGCCCGACGCGCCCGAGGCCTGTCCCAACGGCCTGGCGCCCACGACCTCGACCACCCAGACGCTGGCGCTGGGCGATGCGCTGGCGGTGGCGATGATGAAGGCCCGCGACTTCTCGCCCGAGCGGTTCCGGGACTTTCACCCCGGCGGCAAGCTGGGTGCCCGGCTGCTGCGGGTGGACGAGCTGATGCATGACGGGGACGAGATCCCGCTGGTCGGCGGCGATGCCCCGATGTCCGATGCCCTGCTGATGATCAGCGCCAAGGGGTTCGGGGTCGCAGGCGTACTGGACGAAGACGGCACATTGGCCGGCGTGATCACCGATGGCGACCTGAGGCGAAACATGGACGGCCTGCTGGACCGACGCGCCAGCGAGGTGATGACCCGCGATCCGCGCACCGTTGACGGCGACAGCCTGGCGGTCGAGGCGTTGCGGGATATGAACCTGGCCAAGATCACCACGCTGTTCGTGCTGCGCGGCGCGGATCGGCGGCCCGCGGGCATTCTGCATATCCACGATCTGTTGCGCGCCGGGTTGGGCTGACATGGCCGCGCGGCGCAGACGCACGGGACGCTCGGCCGTTGTCCGGGTGCTCTCGATCGGTCTGCCGCTGGTCGCCGTGGGATTGCTGGCCGCCGTGGTATTGCTCAGCGACAAGCCGCTGCCGCAATCCAGCCTGACCTTTTCGGACGAGGACCTCGAGGCGATGCGCGGCGGCCTGCAGATCGAGGGACCGCAGTTTTCCGGCGTCAGCCTGGGCGGCGACGTCTATGACTTCACTGCACGCCGGGTGGTGCCCACCGATCTGCGGCTGTCCTCGGCCACAGTCGAGGATCTGGATGGCGCGATCGACTACGCCGACGGACGGCGGGTGCTGGTCACGGCGGCAAGCGGGCGGATCAATATGGTCGCGCAAGAGGTCGAGATCGATTCCGCGGTGACCATTTCAACCTCGGACGGGTACCGCGCAACGGCGGCGCGCGCGGATGTGCGCATTGCCTCGGGCGAGGTGGACGCAACGGGCGGTGTGCGGGCGGTCGGACCCATCGGCGAGATCGAGGCCGACGCGATGCGCATGCGCCCCCGGGAGGGGGCGGAAACCCCGAAACTGGGGAAAGAATCCGTGATCGTCTTTGAAGGTGGCGTAAAACTTCGCTACATACCTGGGGCAAGCACGAAGGATTAGGTGGTAATGCGACTGCGCACCGTGTTCATTCTGGCGGCCCTGCTGGTGCAGGCGATTCCGGCTGCGGCACAAACCCGGGTGCCGTTCGGCACCAATCACGATGCCTCGGCCCCGGTCGAGATTGCGGCCGACCGGCTGAGCGTTGATCAGGCCGAGGGCAGCGCGGTGTTCGAGGGCAACGTGAAGGTCGGTCAGGGT
>CAYWND010000571.1:0-2324 GCA_964459085.1 uncultured Oceanibium sp.
AGGCCTCGCGCACGGCCCGTGGCCCGAACCGCGCGCCGGACCGCCACTGCGTGCCAAAGTCAAACGGGGCCCCCAGCACCGCGACATCGGCCGAGATCGCGTCCCAGTCAGGCTGGTACGGTCTCTTGCCGAAGGTCGAGATGCCGACGAATGGCAGGTCCAGCCTGCCGCCCTCGTATCCGTGGTCTGCCACGCTTGCCTCGCCTGGTCTTGCTACGGGTCGTGTTTCCTATAGGAAACATGCCGGGATTCGTCCATGGCATGCAAGTGAATACCGGCCATCATCCATCAAATTTCGTTTTGACAGCATAACGAAAGCTACGAAAATAGCGCCAGGGCCAAACCGAGGCGCCAATGACGATCCGAAAAACCCAGATCCTCGACATCGTGCGTCGGCACGGCAAGGCCGCCGTGGACGAATTGGCCGAGGCGCTGGCGACGACACCGCAGACCATCCGCAAGGATCTGAGGGCGCTGGAGGATGCGGGCGAGATCACCCGCTATCATGGCGGCGCCAAGCTGCGGTCGGGTCTGGACTACATGGCCTATGACATGCGCCGCACCTTGGCCGAAGGGGCCAAGCGGGCCATCGGCCAGGCGGCGGTGCGACTGCTGCCGCGCGGGGCGACAGTGTTCATCAACGCGGGCACGACGACCGAGGCTGCAGCGCTGCTGCTGGACGGGGCCAGCCGCCTGAACGTGATTTGCGACAACGTCAATATTGCAAACATTACCAGACGCATAGCGGGCATATCAACGATCGTCGCAGGGGGCGAGGTACGCGCGTCGGACGGGGCGGTCGTAGGGGCGGCCGCGGTTGCGTTCCTGGATCAGTTCCAGACCGATTATGCTCTGATCGGCGCCGCCGCGATTTCGCCAGATGGCGCGCTTCTGGACTATGATTTGAACGAGGCGCTGGTGGTGCGCGCGATGATCCGCAACACGCGCAATGTCATCCTGCTGGCGGACGGATCCAAGTTGAAGGCGACCGCGCCGGTCCGGATCGGTGCCCTGGCCGATGTATCGACATTTGTCACCGACCGCTGCCCGTCCGATCGGCTGCGCCAGGCCTGTGCGGACCGGGGCGTGAAGTTGATTGAAACCGACGCCAGGGCGCGCGATCCGAACGCTTGACTAAGCCTTTCGGATCATTGAGCATCCGAACCTGATGGGCAGGGGGGCGCAAGACCTCGCCGCCCGGAACGGGAGGATGACGTGGCCATTCTTTGGGGTCCCCTACGACTGCTGATCGCGCTGAACAACGTTCTGCTGCGGGCCGGTCGGAACATCGCGTGGATGTGTCTGGCAGCGATGGTGCTGGCGATCCTGGGCCAGGTCTTTTTCAGATACGTCCTGGGCAACGCGCTAAGCTGGTCCGAGGAACTGGCCAGGTTCCTGATGCTGTGGATGACGGGCCTGATCGCGCCGTCCGGCTATCGCTGGGGCGGCTTCGTGGCCATCGACATGGTCCCGCGCGCGTTGCCACGGGTGCCGGGCATCGTGCTGAACCTGGTCATCCTGCTGCTGGCCCTGATGGTGCTGGTGACCGGCATGATCCTTGGCTATGGCGAGATTACGGGCTTTGGCGGACGGTTTGCCTCGCCCTCGCTGGCGGTGCCGTTCAACATCACCTTCTGGCCGTTCGAGATCACGTTCGAATGGACCAAGATGGCCAAGAAGTACATGTTCGCCTCGCTCTGGATCTGCTGCATCCTGATGACGTTGGTGAATATCGAGTTGATCCTGAGAAACCTGGTCTCGCTGATCGATCCGGACCGCGAGATCCCGGATGATCCTCATATGATTGCGGCGGGGGCTGACTGATGTTGCTGTGGTTCCTGCCTGCCTTCCTGATCCTGCTGATGATCGGCATGCCGGTGTTCTTTGCGCTGCTGGTGGCGCCTGGAACGCTGTTGTGGCTGGATGGTCAGGAAAAGAACATCGTCACGCTTTATCGCAACGTCTACAACGGGATGGACAGCTTCCCGCTGATGGCGCTGCCGTTCTTCATGCTGGCGGGCGAGTTGATGAACCGCGGCGGGATCACCATCCGCCTGGTCGAGTTCTCCCAGGCCATCATGGGCCACCTGCGCGGCGGCCTGGCGCATGTCAACATCCTCTCGTCGATCCTGTTCGCGGGGCTGTCGGGGTCGGCGGTGGCCGATACCAGCGCCCTGGGGTCGACCTTGATCCCGGCGATGGAGAAAAACGGCTACTCGCGCAAGTTCGCCGCCGCTGTGACGGCCGCAAGCTCGGTCATCGGGCCGATCATTCCGCCCTCGGGCATCATGATCATCTATGCGTATGTGATGGGCGAGTCGGTC
>CAYWND010000572.1:0-2323 GCA_964459085.1 uncultured Oceanibium sp.
TGTTCGAAGGGCGTTCTGAACCAGGCGGGTGAGTACCATCCAGTGCGTGACGAGCAGGCCAGGCACAACGAAGGTCGGGATCAGCCAGGCGGTGCCGAGGTGTGGGATCGCACTGGCGTGGGACAACGCGTAGATCAGATCGGTGATGCCGACGACGCTGAAGACCAAGGCGATAGGGATCGCGAGCCGCCAGCGGGATCGCAGCGCGACCAGGGTAAGGATCGCAAGCAAGCCGCTGAGAAAGTCGCCATACGCGGCGGCGTTCGCGAAGCCCGCCGGGATCGTCTCGCTTGTCAATCCGGGGACGAGGAAGGCCAGCCCGAGATGACGGAGTGCGTGCGGCGCGATCAAGATGCTTAGGGCAACATGTAGTTGCTTGTCTCGAAGCCAAGGCACCAAGTACCAGTGTGCGATCACGCCGTAGACCAGCAGAGTCAGAAGGAATTGCAGAGTGAAGATCGTCAGAAGGTTCATGACTGGCTCCTTTCAAGGAGGTGGTTGCGTGGAGGCAAAAGCCGGTGAGGCGTTTGCGCCCCGCCGGCTGGCGTGGTCTGAATGATCAGCCGCTCACGGTTTCCCAGTGGCTTTCCGCGGCTTCGGTCTGCTCTTGCTCATTGCCGTTGTTCCAAAGCTCCAAGGCATCAACACCCGGGTTCCTCAGGAACAGGAACAGCCGGCCGTCCACGATCTTGAAGTTGGTCGGATCGACCGGGAACTTGTCTTCGATAGCCATGCCGAAGGCGCACCAGCCCCCGAAAGCGGGGATGTATCGATCGGGGTTCTGCTGGAACGCTTCGCGGGCGGATTCAGAGGCGAACCGGTAGTCCACGTTGTTATGTGTGGCGGTGATCTGGGGATCGCCCGGTTGAGCCTGTCCTTCAGTGAAGTAGGTGACTGGACAGTAGCCCTCGATCGCGAGCCCGCTGCTGTTGAGGTTGTAGCTATGCAGGTAGGCCCGCGAATTGTTGGGGTTCTTTTCGCTGGCAAGGAGACCCGCACCAGCAGAGATCGCCACCGCGAGAACAGCCAAACCAAGGATCGAAGCGGTGTATAGGGATGTTTTAGAGCGTTGCATCTTGTTGCTTTCAGTTTTGGGGTGAGTGTTGTTGTTCTGAGTGTCTGTTACTGAGCGATCAGTTCACCGGCGGCGGCGCTGATCTGCTGCACGGCGTCTTTAGTCGTCCACACGGCGCTGGCGACCATCCGGTAGTTGATGTAGGCGGCCAGGAAACCGTCGAGCCCGGGCACCTTCGCAGCTGCGGTTGCGTCAGCGACAACAGCGACCTCGAAGCCGCGCTCGACCAGCTCACGCAGGTGCGACTCGGTGCAGAGGTTCGCCGACATGCCGGCGAGGATGACCTTGTCGATCTTGTACTTCTGCAGTTGCAGGACCAGATCGTTGTTCTCCGGGCCGTAGACCTTGTGCGGATTACAGACAACGGTGGACGGGTCATTTATGTAGGGCTTGTACTGCTCCAACCAGTCCGCACCTGAGCCATCGAAGCCATCAAGGCTTAGTGCTCCAGGGCGATCGAACATATGGATGCTGTGCATCACGCGTTCGAGGGTGCCTTCGAACTTCCAGCCGTGGTCGGTCGGGTAGTAGTAGTGAGGGCTGACGAACAGACGCATGTCGCTCTCGTTCGCAGCCTTCATCAGCGCTTCGATGTTTTCGACGGTACCGTTCTCTTCGATGCTCTCTTGACACACGGGCCAGGCCACGCCATCGGGGTGCAGGAAGTCGTTCTGTGGGTCGGTAATGACCAGGGCCGTACGGCCTGGCTCGATCTCAAAGCCAGTTTGAGGCAGGCCATCATCGGGAAGTTCGTTCATCATTTTTTCGACACGGTTCATCTTGTTGTCTCCGGGTTGGGGTTGGGGTTGAAGTCGCATCAGGCAACGGCGGCAAACGCTTGCTCAAGAATCCGTCTGGCCTGATAGCGGTCTCGGTTAGCAGGCCGATCATTGGAATCCCGCAATTCGCTGGCGATCCAATCAAGCAGAGGCGTGTCGGTTGACTGCATCAGCGCGGGCTGTCGGCCTTGTCGCTCTTTCACCAATCCAATGGAGGTGGTGGTAGCGCGTTGTGTTTGAGGTGCTGTGCAGATCATCGTGATGCTCCGGTTGATTGGACCCGGCGAGTACGGGGTGAAGGTCTGGGAGTAAAGAGGTCAAGCTGTCACAACACCGGTGGTCTCGACTTTCGGGAAGTCGATCTCGGTGTCTGCGACGTGGTTGAAGTAGTTCGTGAAGATGTTGAGCGCGACGACCGCGACAAGCCCGCCAATTGAGCATTCTGTCAGAATTCCCAACCGACATCCGT
>CAYWND010000573.1:0-2321 GCA_964459085.1 uncultured Oceanibium sp.
GTTCGGCATTCTTCTTGGGGCAGTCAAACAACTCAGTGACCGGATCGGCGCAATCGAGCGATCGCTGTCATTCGAGGTTGAGCAGCCGGAGTATGTGAATTGAACATCTTACCGGAAAAAGGCTCGGCAGGGCGCGCGCAGCTTGCCCAGATGATTGCTGCGAGCGCGGCCAACTCCCAAGGCACGACGGCGCTATCGCCCCTGTCGCGCATCCTGAGCGGCCTTGCGGCGGTCAAGACCGCTGAGCAGTACGAGCAAGGCCAGGCGCAGCAGAACGACGCGTATACGTCGCAGCTTCGGGATATCATTGCGCAGCAGGGCGGACAGGCAGCAGGGCTTGCAGGGCTTGTGCGCTCGCCAGATGACCTCTCAAACGTCAACACGATGCTGGATCTGTTGAAGAAGGGGAACAAGCGCTCGGGCGGCGGCGGTTCGAAGCGCGCTCCGTCCATTGCCTCGATGCTGAGCCAATCGGTTGCCGCAGCAATTGCACCCGATAGCCCAGGCGGAGAGACCGTGACCGAGGCAGAACAGGCCCGGATCGACTATCTCTCGAAGTATTCGGGCGGCAAGGGATCACCCAATGCTGAAACACCGACGTCATGGAACGCGCCAATTCGCGCCGTGGGGCCGGATGGAAACGAGGTCTATCTCCAGACCAATCGGGCAGGAGATGCCCGGACGTTGCCCGACTACACGCCCCCAGGCCGATCGAGCGGGTCTTCTCTGTCCGACATCCTTGCAGCGCAGGAAAGTTCTGCGCCCGAGCCTGTGACGCCTCCGAAGGTATCGCAGTCTCCGATCCAGCCTGGCACACCGGGGGCACCACCGCCCCCCTCTGCCGTGGCATATCTTCGTCAGAACCCACAGTTTGCCGAGCAGTTCCGGCAGAAGTACGGGGTCGATCCCGCGGCTTTCCTTCGGTAGCGCCGCACATCCTTTTTTTGATCCATATGGTTTGCCCCGTTGATGCAACTTTTCGGGGCGATCCATGGCAAAGAACATTTTCGACCAGTTCGATACGGCGGGCCAGAAGGCTAAGTCACAGAATGTATTCGATAAATTCGATGCCGAAAATGGACACTCACAAAACACGGGTTTTCCGGGCATGTCGCCGATTGACCCGGTTGTGGTCGGAAACCGTGTTCCCCAAGCACCAAACCTGACACCGCCTCCTGTGCCAGTGCCCCCTACCGCACCGGCCATGACACCCCAGCAGGCCACGCCAATCCCGCCCGCGCCGCCGTTGTCGGTTGGCATGATGGGAGGCACAAACGACCTTGCAGCGACATTGCGCGCCCGGGCTGAAGCGCGCCAGCCAGCGCCAGCGCGCGCCCCACAGCCAGTTGTACCGTCTGCGCCAGATCCGTTCGCTGGCGAAAGCATTGCAGATCTGCTGCGCCGTCGTGGCCAGCAGGCGGCCCGTGGCGGCGCTGAGGTTTTCGCGTCTGTTCCCGAGGGCGTGGCGATCACCGGCCGGGATGTGTTGCAAGCGCGCCGTCAGAAGCTCACGGACAGCATCGCGCTGTTTAAGAAGAGCAATCGCGAATTGGCAGACCGCATCGCGAACACAGATAACGAGGCCCGTCGTCAGGCATGGCAGGCGCGCATCGATAGCCAGACAGCCGATATTGGTGCAATGCAAGTCCAGTTGGCCGAACTGGATCGAAAGGCAGGGCGCCCGGTCACAGAAACGCCGCTCTACCAGATGGGCCAGCCCGTGCGCGAGAAGGCCGAGGAAACCTTTGGTGCGCCAGATCCAAAGGATCAGTCGTTCTGGGCCAAGGTGGCTGAAGGCGCGGGTAACATGGGCGCGTTTCTGGCCACGGGTGCAGTTCCGGGTGTTGGCTTGCCTCTGGTCGCCGCGGAAGGATCGCTGTTGAACCAGGCCTCCATATTCAAGGAGGCGATCGAGGCGGGGGCGGACGAGGCGACGGCGCTTGAGGCTGGTCGCTGGGCGGCAGCGGTCGGCGCAACAGAGGTCGTACCAATTGCGAACGCCCTGAAGGTTCTTCCGCCAAAGCTTCGCGGTCAGGTGTCCGGCAAGGTTTGGAAGTACCTCAACAACATCGCTCGGAACGCGGGCGAGGAAGCAGCACAAGAAGCCCTGGCGCAGGTTGCAAACAACATGATCGCATCGGGGTATTACGATCCCGAACGCGGCTGGCAGGAGGGCGTGGGCGAGGCGGCGCTGGGCGCTATCGCCCTGGGCGAGCTCGGATTCGGCGCCGGCGAGGTCGGTCTCGGAGGGGATGAGCCCGAGGTTTTCATCGATCGGGTGGATGGCGGCGCAGGCGTCGGCGGCGCGATCGGTGAGCAGG
>CAYWND010000574.1:0-2308 GCA_964459085.1 uncultured Oceanibium sp.
CCTGGGTGGACATCACGCGCCAGGACATTCCCGACGGCCAGCTTTATTCCTGGTGGTCTTATCGCGCGCGGGATTGGTCGGCTGCCGACAAGGGGCGGCGGCTGGATCACATCTGGGCAACCGCGGATCTTGCCGCCGGTGCCGGCGACAGCCTGATCGCGCGGGCGGTCCGGGGGTGGGAGAAACCGTCAGACCACGCGCCGGTCTTTGCCAGCTTCGACATATGATCCAGGCCCGGACAGAAGGGCCGATCGTCCAGATCACGCTTGCCGATCCCGACCGGCACAACGCGCTCGACAAGACTGCCTTGCAGCAACTTGTCGAGGTTCTGGAGGTGACTTCGGACAACGCCGACATGCGGGGACTGGTGCTGACCGGCCAGGGCCGCAGCTTTTGCGCCGGTGCGCGGCTGGAGGATGTCGAAGGCAGCGACTGGACCGATAATCCGCTGACCGAGGTTTGCGACGGTCTGGAACGCCTCTCCGTGCCGACAATCTGCGCCCTGAATGGTGGCGTCTATGGAGGTGGTGTCGAGTTGGCGCTGGCCTGCGACTTTCGGATCGGGGTCACGGGTATGCGCATGTTCGCGCCCCCGGCCGAGCTTGGCATCCACTATCCCTGGCAAGGCCTGGTTAGGTGTGAGCGGCTGCTGGGCCTGCAGGCGACGCGCCGGATCTTTCTTCTGGCCGAACGCTTCGATGCGGACCAGTTGCTGGATCTGGGCTTTCTCGATCGTGTTGTCGAGGGCGCGGCACTGGACGCCGAGGTTTCAGACCTGTGCCACCGGATCACGGCGCTGGCGCCGATGGCTGTGAACGGCATGAAACAAACTTTGCAGGACCTGGGATCGCCCGGATTTGACGCAGACAAGGTCCGCGACCGGATCTCCGCATGTTTTGCGTCCGACGATCACGCCGAGGCGCTGCTGGCCCGGTCGCAAAAACGCCCGCCGGTCTTTCGCGGCCGCTAGAGTGACAGCAAGACAGACAGGATCTCTTGCAAATCCGTCGCGTGGGCCGGGGCGGCCACCTCCGCAGGAGTATTTGTGGACAGAAAGAAGGCTCTTAACAAAGGATTAAGGGCCCCTTCTTTCTATTTGGAAATCCTCCGGAGCGCGAGGCAGCGCCTCGCATAAAGCTCTGGCCTGGGTCGCAGTTCCCAGACGAGCGCGCCCGGTCACAGGTTGCGCCGGAACTCCAGTTCGGTGAATTCGATGTTGAACAGGCGCGGGGTCAGTTGGCGAACCTTGTCCAGGCTGTCCAGCCGGATGGTCGTTTCCTGCCCGTTCTTCTCGCGCACGGTCCAGCCGCGCAACGTCGGGGGCTTGTTGCGCAGGGTCAGGACCATAGACCCATCCCGCGGTTTCTTGGGATCCTGCAGCGTGACGTATGTCAGGCCGTTCTGGGACGCCGTGCCCGTCGCCAGGTTCCGCTGGCGCAGATCGATCCGGTCCTGCAGCAGGAACCGCAGCGGCGTCAGGCGCAGCGGATAGCGCTGCACGCCCGAGTTCGACTTGGGATCGAAGATCGCGACATTGATCCCATCCGCGATCACCATCGCACCGCTGGCACCATACTCGAACCGGATCCGACCGGGCCGCTGCCAGAAATACGTCCCGACCGTTTGCGACCCGTTCGCGTTGATCTGCGTGAACCGCCCCTGCACCGTGCGCAGTTGGTTGAGGTACTTGGACACCTCGCCCAGAACTGCAGCGTCCTGCGCTCGGGCCGTCGGCGCGATGCTGGCGGCGGCCAGGCCGATAAGGATGTCTCGTCTGTTCATGACGTCAATATAGGCGGCCTCGCCGCGGGATGCATGTGACATCTGTCCACTTTCGCGCCCTTGCCGATCACAATTGCCTGCGCCGACGCTACAGGCCTGAAACAGAACGAATGCGGGGCTGACAAACCGGTGAGCGGCAGATCGCCTAGCTGGCCTCGGGGATCAGGATCTCGCGCTTGCCGACATGATTGGCGCGGCTGACGATGCCCTCGTCCTCCATCTGCTCGACCAGACGCGCGGCCTTGTTATAGCCGATGCCCAGCTTGCGTTGGATGTAGCTGGTCGAGCATTTTCTGTCCCGCGCCACAATCGCGATGGCCTGATCGTAAAGCGCGTCTTCGCCATTGGTGTTGCCACCCAGGCCCAGCACCAGGTCGATTTCGCTCTCCTGTTCGCTGTCGGGCCCTTCCTGGACGCCCGAGACATAATCCGGCACGCCCTGCGCCTTCAGATGGCTGACAACCTCTTCGACCTCTTCGTCACTGACAAAGGGTCCGTGGACACGGGTAATCCGCCCGCCGCCCGC
>CAYWND010000575.1:0-2298 GCA_964459085.1 uncultured Oceanibium sp.
CAAAGCTGCGGTCCTGACCCAGCGCCATTCCCCGCGCCTGCAATTCGCGCGCGAAGGCGGCGTCGCCGAAATCGAATGCGCCCCGCGTGCCCAGTGCCGAAAACGCCAGCGCGATCAGATCCACCAGTGCCTGGACGTGATGCGGCGCGGTGTCGTCGGCAAAGAACCCGATATCCCGGGCGGCCGCGCGCATCGCGTCGCGGTCCGCGGCCAACCCTGCCAGCATCAGGGCGCGGTATTGCGCGGCCAGATCGGGGGCGATGTCGCGGGTCGCACCGAAATCCAGCAGGACGATCCGGCCCGTGTCGGGGTCATGGCGATAGTTCGCGAAGTTGGGGTCGGTCTGCATCACCCCGAAATCAAAGAGCTCGCGGAAGAGAAGACCGATCAGACGCGTCATGGCCGCGTCGCGCACGTCCTGAGGGGCGTCTGCCAGATCCTCGATCGGCTGGCCGGGGACATAGGTCATGGCCAGAACCTCGGCCGTGGTCAGGTCGGGATGCTGGCGGGGCAGCGCGAAACCCGGAGCCTCGCCCAGAAGGGCCACAAAGCGGGTCAGGGCCGCGCCCTCGCGCAGGTAGTCCGCCTCGTCATGCAATTGCCGTTTGGCCTCGGCCAGAAGCGGCGCAAGGTCGAGGCCCGCGGGCACCAGACCAGAGAGGCGCATCAGGGTCGCGACATTGTCCACATCCGCATCGATCGAGCGTGCGATACCGGGATACTGCACCTTGATCGCCAGGTCGCGGCCGTCGCGGGTCTGGGCGCGATGCACCTGCCCGATCGAGGCGGCGGCCAGGGGGCGCACATCGAACCGGGCAAAGCGCGACAGCCAGCGGTCGCCCCAGGCGCGGGTCAGCGCCGCCTTGAGCTGCTTGGGCGGCATGTGGTCGGCATCGGCGCGCAAGCGGGCCAGGATGGAGGCAAGCTCGGGCGGCAGCATGTCGCCGGTGTCCATCGACATCAGCTGCCCCATCTTCATCGCCGCCCCGCGCAGTTGCGCCAACTGGTCGGCTACCCGCATGGCGTTGCCGGGCGTCAGCAACAGATCGCGAAATTCGGGACGTTGACCGCGGGCCAACTGGGCCATTCCGCCCAGCGCGACATTGCCCGCAATGCCGGTCGCCATGCCCCCCAGGCGCGCGGCGCGCGATAGGCGGCCCGCAGGGATGGGGACGGGGCGGCTGTCCTTGGGGTCGTGTTTCATGGCTGCTCTGACAGGGATGAACCTGGGCAGAAATGTAGTGCCGTGCCGCGCAAGGCAAGCAGGGCGCGTCCGGGCAATCAGGTCCTCAGCCAGCCGTCCTGCCAGTCGATGCGGTCAAGTCCGCAGAAGGTGGCGATCCGGGCCAGTTCGGCCCCCAGACGCGCCTGCCGCCCCTGCCCCATCCTGACCCGGGCCTCGGGCCAGAACGCACGCACCGAGAGCGTGTCCGCCTGCCGCCGCATGTCGATGCGGCCGATGATCCGGTCCTGTTCCATCACCGGAAAGACGTAATAGCCGTATGTGCGCCGGGCCTCGGGGACGAAGATCTCGATCCGGTAGTGAAAGCCGAACAGGAACTCGGTCCGGTTGCGATCTCGGATCGCGGGGTCGAAGGGCGACAGGACCCGGATGCGCTGGGGCGGCGCGGGCAGACCGGCGGCGATCTCGGCGGTGCCGGGGCGGGCCCAGACCTTGCGGACCTGGCCCGTGTGGCCCTGGATCTCGATTTCTTCCAGACCGGTCTGCGCCGCGACCCAGGCCTGCGCCTCGGCAGGCGTCAGGCTGGCCCAGAACGCCGCGAGCTGGCCGTGGGTGGCGAACCCCAGCCGATCCAGCGCGGCGGCGCATTTCCAGTGGATATACTCTGCCGGATCCGTGGCGGGCAGCCCGGCCTGATCGGGCAGGACGCGTTCGGTCAGGTCATAGACCTTCTGGAACCCGGTACGGTGACAGACCGCCAGATCGCCGGTGCGCCAGAGATATTCCAGCGCGGTCTTGGACGGGTGCCAGTCCCACCAGCCGGTGGAGCCCCGCGCCTCGCCCGCCCCGGCCTCGCGCGCCGAGACCGCGCCGTGCTGGCGGATGCGGGTGAGCACATCCTCGAACCGGTCCTCGTAGCCGTCGCGGCGCCAGGTCTTCCACTGCGCGCGCAGGCGGCCCGCGTCGCGGGCAAAGCGGTGGCGCCAGTGGGGGAAGAATTCGGCCGGGATGACGGCGGCGTCGTGGGTCCAGTTCTCGAACAGCGCGCGGTCCTTTTCCAGCAGCGTCTTGAGGTGCCGGGGGCGGTAGGTCTGCTGCCGGGTCCACAGGATCAG
>CAYWND010000576.1:0-2295 GCA_964459085.1 uncultured Oceanibium sp.
ATGCCGCGCACCACCTCGGGGATCGGGAACGAGGCGATGTAGCCGATGGTGTTGGTCTTGGTCATGCGGCCCGCGATGGTGCCCAGCACGGTGCGGCCTTCGTAGAAGCGGCCTGAATAGGTCGAGACGTTGTCGGCGCGTTGATAGCCGGTGGCGTGTTCGAATTTCACATCCGGGAACTGCTTGGCGACCTTGACGGTCGGGTTCATGTAGCCAAACGAGGTGGTGAAGATCAGGTCATGCCCAGACTGGGCCATCTGACGGATGACGCGTTCGGCGTCCGGGCCTTCGGGGACACTTTCGACGTAAGTGGTTTCAACCTTGTCGCCAAACGCCTCTTCGATGGCCAGGCGGCCCTGGTCATGTTCGTAGGACCAGCCGAAATCCCCGATCGGCCCGACATAGACAAAGCCGACTTTCACCTTTTCGTGGCCGTCGGCCCATGCCGCACCGGCAAGTCCGGCGGCCATGGCTGCGGCCATCAGCACTCTACGTGTTGTTTTCATTCTCGTTACCTTTCCTGTTGGTCTGGGGAGACCCTGAGTTTGCAGTCAATGCCGCCGAGAGCAGTCCGGTCGGCACAGCGATAACGGCCAGTCCCACCAGAAGGACCAGACCGGTAAAGAACCGCCCCCCCGCCGTGACGGGGTAGATGTCGCCATATCCCACGGTCGAGAGCGTGGCGACCGACCACCACATAGCATGGGGGACGGATTTGAACACGTCAGGCTGAGCCCGGTGTTCGAAATGGTAGATCCCGACCGATGCCAGGAACAGCACGATCATGGTCAGGATGACAAAGATAAGCAATTGGTCGCGGATCGCGCTGAGCGCCTCGACCAGGCGGTCGAAGGCGTGGGCGAGGCGGGCGAGTTTCAGGATGCGTCCGAGCTGCAGCAGGCGGACCAGCCGCGCCGAGCGGAGATCGGTGCCGGCCATGATCAGCGCGGGCAGAAATGCCATCAGGTCGATGATGCCCCAGAAACTGAACGCATAGCGCAGGCGCACCGGTGCCGCATAGAGGCGAAGCATGTATTCGATCCCAAAGATCGCGATCACCAGGACCTCGATCCGGTCCAGCAGGATTATCTGCGATGGCGAGAGATCGGGTAGGGTTTCCAGCGCATAGGTCACGCAGGCGACGATGATCGCGCCGTTGGAAAACAGCGCCCAGGGAAAGCCCCAGCGCGGGTGGTCCCCCTCGAGAATGCTGTGCAGCGTGGCGCGGTCCGGCACCGGTCAGCCCGTCTTGTGGAACACGCGGCCCAACGAGGCGGGCGCGTTCAGATTGGCGCGCAGGCGGTCGGCGGACATCACCACCAGCACCACGATGGTGCACAGGTACGGGGCCATCGACAGGTATTGCGACTGGATCGACACCGGATAGGTTGCGGCGACATAGCCCATGACCAGGGTGGCAATCCAATAGGGCACGATGCGCCGGGCGACCGACACCTCGGCCCCGGGCGCGAAACTGCGCGTGGTTACGTGGACGGCCATCAGCAGCAGACCCAGGGCGATCAGCCACAGGGGCGTGATCGACGCGGCCTGAAGGTTCAACTGAAAGATCGTGACCCCGCCAAACAGCAGTGCGCCAAGGGCCACCCGGCCTGGCCGCCAGGATCCAAATACCACGATGGCCAGCGCGATCCAGCCTGCACCGGCGGTCATGCCTTCGGTCCACTGCGGAACGCGGATCAGCGACAGGGTGGCGCCGCCCAGGCCTGCGCAGGCGCCACCGAAGGCGATGGCCATCAGGCGGATCGCGATGACGTCATAGCCCAACGCATGCGCGGCATCGTGGTTCTCACCCACCGACCGCAGGATCAACCCGCGACGGGTCTTGGTCAGGAAATACCAGACCAGAAACAGCAGCAGAAAGGTGAAATAGACCATCAGATCATGGCCAAAGATCAGGGGGCCGACAACGGGCAGGTCGCTGAGCAGGGGCAGGTCCATGCGCGGAAACGGCGGCGGCTTGATCCCGGCATAGGGCTGGCCGATCAGCGCTGCCAGGCCCAGGCCAAAGAGTGTCAACGCCAGGCCCGTCGCGACCTGGTTAGACAAGAGCACCTGGGTCAGAAACCCGAAGATCAGGGCCAGGCCCGCGCCCGCGGCGGCGGCGGCCAGAAGCCCGATGGCAGGCGATCCGGTTTCGACCGCTATGGCAAATCCCGAGATGGCGCCGATGATCATCATCCCCTCGACGCCCAGGCTCAGCACGCCCGCCGTATCGACGACCATTTCGCCCCGGGCGGCCAACACCAGCGGCATCGCGGCCACGATGCTCGAACG
>CAYWND010000577.1:0-2295 GCA_964459085.1 uncultured Oceanibium sp.
ATCGAGGCGCTGTATTCCGATGGCAACCCGGATTTGCTCGGTTGGCTTGACGGGGCGCAAGGCCCCCTATCAGCGGCTGTTGCAATCATTGAAAACCTTTACGAGCCCGAGACGATCATCCTGGGTGGTGCGATGCCTGACAACATCCTGGACCATCTGATCGCGCATCTCGACCTGCCCGCAAGATCGTTGGGGAACCGGGCCGACCGCCCGCTGCCGCGCGTGATCCGGGGGGCATCTGGACGTATGACCGCCACACTGGGTGCAGCAGCCCTTGTGATCAACCAGGTCTTCACCCCCCGTATTGCGGTTGCGAGCTAGAACGTCATGCCGACGCCGGACCAACAGCGCATCGAGGCGGATCGCCAGAAGCCAAGACTGCTCGAACTCTGGTGGGCGCTGCGACCGCTGACCAGTGTCATTCGGTTCATGAACAGCGGCGCGCATCCCGATGACGAGACATCGGACATGCTGGCCGCGCTGGCAATCCGGGACGGCGTGAACCTGTCCTATGCCTGCTCGACCCGGGGCGAGGGCGGCCAGAACGACATCGGAACCGAGTCAGGCGCCGCGCTCGGCGCACTGAGGACCCGCGAGATGGAGGCCGCCTGTGATGTGCTGAACATGCGGATGTACTGGCATTCCGAGGCACCCGACGATCCGGTTACGGATTTCGGGTTCTCCAAAAGCGGGGACGAGACGCTTGCAAAGTGGGGCCACCAGCGCACACTGGCCCGCTTTGTCGAGATCGTGCGGACCGAACGTCCGGACATCCTGTGCCCCACCTTCCTGGATGTGCCTGGTCAGCACGGCCACCACCGCGCCATGACAAGGGCCGCGCACGAGGTCATGGCGGCGGCGGCTGATCCCGCCATCGCCAGCAACCTGCCCCCTTGGCAGGTGAAAAAGCTGTACCTGCCCGCATGGTCCGGCGCGGGCCAGGCTTATGATGATGACGAGCCGCCCCCGCCCGCATCGATCATAATCGACGGATCCGGCGGCGACCCGGTCAGCGGATGGGGCTGGGGCCGGATCGGGCAGCAAAGCCGGGCCTACCATCGCACACAAGGCATGGGACGCTGGGTGCCCGCGGGCAATCAGCGGGACTGGCCGCTGCATCTGGCAGAAAGCCACGTCGAGGGACCAGAAGCTACGATGTTTTCCGGCCTTGCGCGCAATTTGGCGGATCTGGCGGATGTGCCGGGCGCGCAGGATCTGGCCGAGGATCTGAACGCGGCACAATCCGGGATCGAGGCGGCGATTGCGGCTTTTCCGGACTATGGCGCGGTCGCGGATCATGCCGCGATTGCTTTGCGCCATGTGCGCGCTGTGCGAGTATCTTGCCCGGCTGCGTTACAGGATGAAGTAGTCCATAGGCTCGAGGCCAAGGACACCCAGCTTTGCCGCGTGATCCGCGTTGCTCTCGGCGTCGAGTTGCGGGGACGGCTGGACCGCCACTGGATGCGCCCAGGCGATCGGGCGTCGCTGACTTTGGATCATGACGCGGGCGCGGCGACGGCATTGGCCTATGAGCTTTCGCTGCCGCGAGATTGGCACACAGATGGCGACCAGTTGATCGTCCGACCAGCAGGTCAGCCCACCGACCCGACATCGGCCTATCGCAGCCACTACGATCCGCAAGCCCCGGATGCCTCTGCGCCTTTGCTCTCCGCCAGCCTGGAACACGGGGGGCAGGACATCAGGTTCCAGTTGGCGTTGGAAACGCCACCGGTCGTCCTGCCAGGCCACCAGGTGAGCCTGGGCACGGACCGTGCCTTGGTGAACACTTCGGTGCCCGACCGGCAGGTCCAGATCCCAATCTCGCGCATTGCCCCAGAGGGCGCTGTCGTCACGCTGGACCTACCCTCCGGATGGGCGGCACAGATCGAGGATGGCTCGGCACTGATCACAGCCCCGGATGATGTGGTCGAGGGCCTCTACGAATTGCCAGTCAACGTGGACGGGTCGCCCGCAATGCAAATCCGGCGCATTGCGTATGACCACATCCAGCCAACTGCGCTGGCGGTTCCCGCAACTGTCCGGGTACGGGTTTTGCAGGCCGCACTGCCCACCGCGCGCATCGGATATATCGGCAGCGGGCACGATCAGGTCGACCGCTGGCTTGCGGCACTTGGGGCGGATGTCCAGCAGGTGACAGAAGCAGATCTGGCCAGTGATACCGCCGTGGCCGCGTTCGACCGCATCGTGATCGGCATCTTCGCGTTGCGGTTCCGCCCCGGGCTGACCGACGCCATGCCGCGCCTGCATCGTTGGGTCGAAGGGGGCGGCACGCTG
>CAYWND010000578.1:0-2293 GCA_964459085.1 uncultured Oceanibium sp.
ACCAGACCGCAAAGAAGCCGTCATCCTCGATCTGCTGCACCCGCCAGGCGTACAGCGTCAAAGCGGCGCCGATATAAAGAAACAGCAGCAGCAGGATGAACACGCCGCGTTCAGGGTCGGTGGCAAAGGCATGAACCGAGGTCAGGATCCCCGATCGGACAAGGAACGTGCCCATCAGGCTTAGGCTGAAAGTCAGGATCGCCAGCAGCAGCGTCCATTTCAGCAGCGCATTCCGCTTTTCGACCACGATTGCCGAATGCAGCAGCGCCGTGCCGATCAGCCACGGCATGAAGCTGGCGTTTTCAACCGGATCCCAGAACCAGAACCCGCCCCAGCCCAACTCGTAGTAAGCCCACCAGGACCCCAGCGCGATGCCAGCCGTCAGGCCCGACCACGCGATCAGCACCCACGGACGCATCCAGCGTGCCCAGGCCGGGTCAACACGCCCCGTGATCAATGCCGCAACTGCAAACGAAAATGACGTCGAAAACCCGACATAGCCCAGGTACAGCAGCGGCGGATGGAACGCCACGCCGGGGTCCTGCAGCAACGGGTTCATGCCCTGCCCGTCCAGCGGTACGGTCAGCGTTCGTTCGAACGGGTTAGAGGTGATCAGGATAAACAGGTAAAAGCCGACGCCGATCATCCCCTGCACTGCAAGCACGGTCGAGCGCATCAGAACCGGGATCATCCGCCCAAAAACCGAGATCAGCAGCCCGAACAGGGCCAGCATCAAGACCCACAGCAGCATCGACCCCTCGTGGTTCGCCCAGACACCAGTGACCTTGTAGAGCATCGGTTTCGAGGAATGCGAATTCAGCGCCGCAACAAGCACGGAAAAGTCTGATACGACAAAGGCGTAGGTCAGGGCGGCAAAGGCTGCGCCAACGCCCAGAAACTGCACTTGCGCGGCGGTGTCGGCCACCCTCATGGCCGAGGCGGAACCGGTTCGTGTGCCCCAGATCGGGACGATGGACTGGACTATCGCGGCGACCAGGGCCAGGCACAGGGCAAAATGGCCAACTTCGACGATCATCCTACACCCTCCGTCAGCAGTCTATCTGGCGGGCCCAATCCGCTGGCCCTGGACCCATAAGAACTTGGAACATGGACCGGCAGACGCCGCTCGATGGCAGCGAAATCGGGAACCACGTATTCGGTTGGCGACAGGAACTTCACCAGACCCGATTTCTTCAATCGGCTCATGATCCGGCTGACGGTTTCGGCGTTCAGGCCCAGATAGTCGGCGATATCCTCGCGCGACATGGGCAACGCCACGCAGCCACCACTCTCGGGTGCTGTGTTTTGCCGCCGCGCCATCTCGGCCAGGAACAGGATGACGCGTTCGGTGCTGTCCAGCCGTCCCAGCGTGGCGACGTGCCGCGACGTCTGCTCCAGATGTCCATGGGTCACGCCGAACATCGCGCGCAGGAACGCGGCGTCATGCTGAAGACCCGCCATCTGGCCCGAGAAATCGAGCTCGCAGATCTGGCAATCGTCCAGCGCCTCCAGCCAGACCGCGTGATCGCGGGTCGATGCAATCCGCAAACTGTGCTGCCCGCGAACTCCAACCCGACGATCTGGCGCCGCCCATCTTCGAACGACCGACAAACCGCCGCGGTTCCGCGAATGATCGTCCAGATCTTCAGGCAGGCCTGCGCCGACCCTTCCAGCCGTTGTCCGCGTTCAAGATCGCGGACCTGTCGGGCAGCGGCGCGGTCTGACGCCACGAACTGGCACAGCCGCCTGCTGCACGCGATGCAATCCCCGGAACATAAGCCGTTGCGAATATGTCGGGGCTTTCTCCGGCCTGACAAATGTCAGGGCGGGGCACCGGGCACCGACGCTAGGCTTGCGAGGAATCGGTCCATCCGCGCAGAAGGAGCGCCCAAGTGACACGCATCATATCCCTCGTTGCACTGTTCATCGGTACAGCCTCGATTGCGGCTGCCCAGGATGTCCCCGAACGGGTCGATGCGGCGCTTGCCGCCGAGAAAGGCTGCGTTTCGTGCCACGAGGGGATCGAGGATTTCACCGTCGGCGTGATGATGGACACGATCAAAAGTATCGGCCCCGACTATGGCGATCCCGAAGGCTGCGTGGTCTGTCACGGCGGAAACGCGCAAGGCTTGACGGCGGCTGAGGCGCACAGCGGCTCCCACCCCTGTTTCACTTCAAAAACCAGCAGACGTTCCGACGCGATCTCGGCCTCGACCGCGGCGTTGTGTTCCTCGAACACGCGTTTGGCGTGCGCTTCTTCAAACTGGCGGCCATCAAACAGGCGATGCCAGAT
>CAYWND010000579.1:0-2293 GCA_964459085.1 uncultured Oceanibium sp.
GGGCAACGTGTTCTACCAAACCGCAGACGGCAAGCGTCGGTGGGTCATCTACAACGGCGAAGCCGAGGCCAGCACCGTCAGCCCCGAATGGCACGGTTGGTTGCACCACACCTTCCAGGCCCCTCCAACCGAAAAAGCGCTGCCTCGGAAGTCATGGGAAAAGCCGCATCAGCCGAACCTGACGGGCAGCATCGCGGCCTACCACCCGCCTGGATCGGTCCTGGCTCGCAACCCCACACCGGTCCGCGATTACGAAGCCTGGAGCCCGGAGTAGTCCGATGGCCAATTCCGCAGCCGAAACCTTGATCGGGGGAGTGGTCGTCGTTGCAGCGGCCGGATTTGTCCTTTACGCGGGGCAGACCACCGGTTTCAGCCCCGACGCCGGGGACCGCTATACGCTGACCGCAAGTTTTCAGTCGGCCGAGGGGATCACGCCTGGCACGGATGTACGTATGGCCGGGGTCAAAATCGGGTCGGTCATCGACCTGGATCTGGATCGCGAGAGCTACCAGGCGGTGGTCGAATTGTCCCTACAGGACGACATCAAGATCCCAGACGACTCGGACGTCAAGGTCGCGTCCGAGGGGCTGCTGGGCGGCAATTTCATCGAGATCTCGCCTGGCGGGTCCGAGTTCATGCTGACCGAAGGGGACGAGATCCTCTATACCCAGGGCGCGGTGTCGTTCCTCAGCCTGCTGCTGAAATTCGTGTCCGAGGGTGCATCGGAGTCCTGATGATCCGGGCCACTCTTTTGATCCTTGCCCTGTCCGGTCCCGCGGCGGGGCAGATTGTCATCGAAGGGCTGCAAAGCCTGACCGATGATGACATCGCGGTCCAACCGCTGGATGACGACAGCGGCTATCAGATCGAGCGGATCGATCCTGAACCGCTTAGCGACAGCTTTGCGGTCGAGGGGTTTGTCGACGCGCCCAAAGCCCGATTGCGCGGATTGGACACGCTTTCCAATACGGTGAATGACTTTGTGATCGGTGTTGGCGAGACCCTGAGGTTCAAACGCCTGATCGTGACGCTCGAGGCGTGCAGGTATCCCCCCGATGATCCGCTGTCCGAAGCGTATGCGTTCCTCAGAATACAGGACGCGCGCGAGGAAGAGGACCGGTTCTCAGGCTGGATGCTTGCGTCCAGTCCGGCGCTATCCGCGCTGGACCATCCCCGCTATGACGTCTGGGTGCTGAATTGCAGCACGCAATGAGGGTCGGATCCCTGCGGTAGCCGCCAAAAATCGGCGGGTTGTTTCAGAGCATCTTCCAGCAGCACGTGATAATTCACCCTGGGAACCTCGACCGCGCCCAAGCGTTCCAGGTGGTCCGTGACGAATTGCGTGTCCAGCAGTTTGAACCCACCGGCGCGCAGTCGCGCCACCAGATAGACCATCGCGATCTTCGAGGCATCGGGGCGGCGGCTGAACATGCTCTCGCCAAAGAAGGCGCCGCCAAGTGCAACGCCGTAAAGTCCTCCGGCGAGTTGATTGTCGATCCAGACTTCGACCGAATGTGCGTACCCGGTGCGGTGCAGGTCGTTATAAAGGGCCATGATCTGGGCGTTGATCCAGGTCTCGTCCCGGTCGGCGCAGGAGCGCACGACATCGACGAACCTGTGATTGACGCGGACCTCAAAACCGCCCTTGCGGATCCGTTTGCGCAGGCTTTTGGAGATATGCAGGTTGTCCAGCGGCAGGATGCCACGCAGCTTGGGATCGACCCAGAAGACCTCGTTCGAGCCCGCGTGCTCGGCCATCGGGAAGATCCCCGATCCATAAGCCTCCAAAAGAAGTCTGGCGTTAATCGGAGGTGAGACCTCGTCCCGCATGGATCAGGATTGCCCCTTCAATCGTCACTCTTGTGCGTCGAGCCACTTTTCCAACCAATGGATGTTGTAGTTGCCACGTTGCACGTCCGTCTCGTCCAGCAATGCACGGAATAATGGCATAGTCGTGTCGATGCCGTCGACAATGATCTCGTCCAGGGCCCGGCGCAGGCGGGCAAGTGCTGCGGGCCTGTCCGGGCCTTCGACGATCAGCTTGGCGATCAGGCTGTCGTAATAGGGCGGGATGCGATAGCCTTGGTAGATCGCGCTGTCCATACGCACACCCAGACCGCCGGGCGCGTGATAGGCACTGATCGTGCCGGGGCTTGGTCGAAACTCAGGCAGTTTCTCGGCGTTGATCCGGCATTCGATCGCGTGGCCCTGGGTTTCGATCTCACTGGCATTCTCGACGCCCAAAGGTCGTGCCCAGTTGCGCCGACTCTTGCGCGATGGCCTTCAGCCGCGC
>CAYWND010000580.1:0-2290 GCA_964459085.1 uncultured Oceanibium sp.
TCCAGGCCGGCGCAGCCCCCTCTTCGGCCGAACTCCGCGTCACGGTCGAAGAGGGGGCTGCGCCGGCCTGGAACGTCACCGGCACCCTCGTCCGGATGGCCGAGGATCGCGGCTGCGATCTGCCCGACCTGTCGCTGGGCGACATGCAGGGTGTTCATGCGGGGATCACCGAGGACGTCTTCTCGGTCCTGACGATCGACGCTTCGGTCGCGTCGCGCACAAGCTATGGCGGCACCGCGCCCGTCCGGGTGCGCGAACAGATCGCACGCTGGACAGAGGCGCTGGGATGAGGTGGCTGGTCGTTGTTCTGGTGCTGGCGGCATGCGGGATCAAGGGTGATCCGCTGCCGGTTGATCCGGGTGACGACGACGCCCGGGCGCAGCAAGAGGAACAGCAGCTGCCCTGACGGGTCAGGCCCGCCTCGCGCGCGTCAGCCGCCGTTCGACAGCAGGCTTTTGATCTGATCCGGGGTTTCCTGGACGTGCAACGGCTCCAGCACGTTTTGCAATGTCACCGCAGTCGACGGTCCGGTTTGCTCGAACAGCGCGATCATCCGGGCGTTCACGTGGATCTTGTGGTCGATGTCATCGAACCGATTTCGGTCATATTTTGTCAACTCAACGTATTGTTCCATCCCCACAACCCCCGTTTCTGTCCCTGTGTTTGCCAACTTAGCACAATTTTCCCAGTGCAGCACGACCGCCCCGAAACACCATGCCAGCGCCCAAGATGCGCCTGAAAGTCACCAAGAACCCGGACTATCCATCTTGTGAACAGTGCCAGTCGGACGGAGAGTTTTGGTATGGGCAGTCAATGGGTGCAGGATCTGGTCAGAATGGCGGATGCCATTGTGGACACCGCCGAGGATGCGGAAAAAGCCGGGCGGCCCTGCAGGTTCTGCAACGCCGTCGCCAACGGTCAGGTGATCTCCCACGCGGCCGACTGCCCTGTAACGCTGGCCAATACCGTGATCCGGCAGGCGCGGCGCACCCGCGAACACTGACACACGAAGTACTTTGCCCGAGGCGCTGCTTGACCCGCCAGCATGGTCAAGCTAACTCGCCCCCTGTCCTAGCAGGGGTTTGCCATGTCCACCGCCCGTATGATCTATCTGGCGCTTGCGATCCTCGGCGCGATCGTGCCGATGTTCTATTTCATCCGCTGGTTCAACGAGTTCGGGTATTCGTTGGGCGCGATGGTCGAGGCCTGGAACGTCAACGACGCAACCACGGGGCTGGTCTATGACCTGACGATTGCCGCGGTCGCGCTGACCGTCTTTGTCATCGCCGAATGCTGGACCAAACGGGACCTGCTGGGTCTGATCGCCATCCCCGCCACGTTCTGCATCGGGGTCTCGTGCGGCCTGCCGCTGTATCTTTTCCTGCGTTCAAGGGCGTTCGGCTGATGGATCACTTTCTGTATCGCGATGGGCATCTGCATGCCGAGGATGTGCCGATTGCGGACATCGCCGCGTCGGTTGGCACACCGTTCTATGTCTATTCGACCGCGACCCTGACCCGGCACTACAACGTGTTCGAAGAGGCGCTGGCGGGCCTCGATCACCTGATCTGCTATGCAATGAAGGCCAATTCGAACATGGCGGTGCTGAAGACGCTGGCGAGACTGGGCGCGGGCATGGATGTGGTGTCTGGGGGCGAGTACATGCGCGCCCGGGCCGCAGGCGTGCCGGGCGCGCGGATCGTGTTTTCGGGCGTCGGCAAAACCGCGGACGAGATGCGCCTGGCGCTTGAGGGCGGGATCCGGCAGTTCAATGTCGAGAGCGAGCCTGAGTTGCATCTTCTCAGCCAGATTGCATCCGGTATGGGCGCCACAGCGCCGATCACGATCCGGGTGAACCCGGACGTGGATGCCAAGACGCATGCCAAGATCGCCACCGGCAAGCCCGAGAACAAGTTCGGCATCCCGATCTCGAAGGCGCAGGAGGTCTATGCCCTGGCTGCCGCACTGCCGGGGATCGAGGTGGTGGGCGTCGACGTCCATATCGGCAGCCAACTGACCGACCTCGACCCCTACAGGACGGCGTTTCTGAAGGTGGCCGAGTTGACGCGTGCGTTGCGCGCGGACGGGCACCGGATTGATCGGGTCGATCTGGGCGGTGGCCTGGGTATCCCCTACATGTCCACAAACGAGGCACCGCCGCTGCCGTCCGACTATGGGCAGATCGTGCACGAAACTGTCGGCGATCTGGGCGCCGAGATCGAGATCGAGCCCGGGCGGCTGATCGCGGGCAATGCGGGGTCTTTTCTAAAGCTCATATGACACATTATTG
>CAYWND010000581.1:0-2288 GCA_964459085.1 uncultured Oceanibium sp.
CCGGCAGCACGCGGTGCGGCAGTTGGCCCCGCTGTGTGATCTGGTGATTGTGATCGGGAGCCTGAACAGTTCGAACAGCGTGCGGCTGACGGAGATCTCGGAGAATGTCGGGACGAAGGCCGTGCGGATCGATGATGTTTCGGAGTTTGATCCGTCGTGGGTCTCGAAGGGCAGCGAGACGGTGCTGATCACGGCGGGGGCTTCGGCGCCGGAGGATCTGGTGGCGGCGCTGTGCCGGGAGTTGGTTGAGAAGCACGGGGCGACGCTGGAGATCGCGGATGTGTTCGAGGAGCATGTTGAGTTCGGGCTGCCGATCAGCCTGAAGCGGGCGATGAAGGGCGAGGGGATTGACCCGGGGGATCGGAAGATCAAGGTCGAGCCACCGACGGTGACGGAGGCGTTGTACGGGGCTTCGGCGGTGGCGTTGACGGTGAGTGCGGGTAACGAGCCTAAATGAGTCGCAAGACTGTTCAGGAGTTGATCTCTGTTAATGAACCTTCTTGGGATCACTATTTGTCGGAGTGGATTTCCGTTTCGCGTGTCGGCTGTGAGATTCATGACCCGGAGCTTGCTCGTTCGGAGGATGTGTTAGAGAGACTTCAGATTACCGTTCGCTCGACGCTGGGGGGCCTTATCCACCAATCAGCAGGACTGACGATCGACCACGGTTGGATTCGCCTCTTCGGAGCTGGCTCCAAAGACGTTCCTGAGGGCATTCTCGAAGTCACGTCCCAATATGGCACACTAATTGGCGCTTCCTGCATCGAAGATTTCGGTTTGCTGATTGTGGGTGAGGATGTCGCGGGTGGGGTTTTTGCGATCAACGGCGGTGCGCTTGAGGCCCCTTGTGGCAATGTTCTTTACTTCCAACCGGATGCATTGGAGTGGCTGGATCTCGACTACGGCTATTCAGCGTTCGCACACAGAGTCATCGATGACGGGTTTGGTGACTTCTTTCGCGATCTCAAGTGGGAAGGGTGGGAGCCGGAGGTCGCGGCACTAGGTCGCATGAATCTCCTGACGATCTATCCGCCGCTATGGTCCAAGGAGTACAAACTGCAAGTCCCCTCCCGCAGACCTGCCCCTGCTTCTGCCCAAAGGGCCATGAACGCTGACATAAGCCGCGCTATTACTGGTGCACCGTTTGGATTGAGCCTCGAAAAGAACTGACTTGAAGCACCCCGAACGCCACATCTTTGCGATGACGAGATCCGCCGGACGATGCAAGTTTTGTCTCGCCGGACAAAGAACAATCCTGTGCTGATCGGTGAGCCAGGCGTGGGCAAGACCGCCATTGCTGAAGGTCTCGCCCTGCGTATCGTCAATGGCGATGTGCCCGAGAGCCTTAAGGACAAACGCCTTCTCGCACTGGACATGGGTGCCCTGATTGCAGGCGCGAAGTTTCGTGGGGAATTCGAAGAGCGACTAAAAGCGGTGCTGGGTGAAGTCGACGCCAGCGATGGCGAAGTCGTGCTCTTCATTGACGAGATGCACACGCTTGTCGGTGCCGGCAAGACAGATGGCGCGATGGACGCGTCCAACCTCCTAAAGCCAGCACTGGCGCGCGGCGATCTCCACTGTGTGGGCGCCACTACGCTTGATGAATACCGAAAATATGTTGAAGGCGACGCTGCCCTCGCCCGTCGATTTATGGCCGTCTATGTAGACGAGCCGGATGTGCAGGACACCATCTCAATCCTGCGGGGTCTGAAGCCGCGCTATGAGGCTCACCATGGTGTCCGCATCTCTGACAGCGCCATTGTCTCGGCGGCAACGCTGTCCAATCGGTACATCACGGACCGCTTCCTGCCGGACAAGGCCATCGACCTGATGGATGAAGCCGCTTCCAGACTGCGTATGCAGGTCGACTCCAAACCGGAAGAACTCGATGAGATTGATCGGCGCCTTCTGCAGCTGAAGATCGAAGCTGAAGCGCTCAAAAAGGAAAAGGATGACGCGTCAAGGGACCGCCTGAAATCGATCGAAGGTGAGATTGGCGAACTCCAGACGCGGTCGGATGAGCTCACCACCGCGTGGGCAGCTGAAAAGGCAAAGCTGAAAGGCGCGGCGAGCGCAAAGGAGGACCTTGACCGGGCCTATGCTGAAATGGCTGAAGCGCAACGTGTTGGCGATCTGAGTAAGGCCTCTGAGCTCAAATACGCCAAGATCCCGCAACTCGAAGCGCAAATCGCAGCAGCGGAAGGCGGCGGAGATGGCGACACGGAAGGCGCACTTGTCTCCGAAGTCGTTCGCAATGAGCACATTGCTGCCGTTGTTTCTAAATGGAC
>CAYWND010000582.1:0-2279 GCA_964459085.1 uncultured Oceanibium sp.
TTGAAGCCCATCGTACCGGCGGACGACCAGGAAATGGCGTTGCCCTGCACGTCAGCGATCAGGATCTTGGTGTTGTTGAAGCTTGCGTTCACATGCGCAACCCCGGCCGAGATGTTCTTCTTGACCTTCTTCTTCGCGCGCAGCTTGGTATCACGTGCCATATCCCTGCCCCCTTACTTCTTCTTGCCGGCGATGGGTTTCGCCGGGCCCTTGCGGGTGCGGGCGTTGGTGTGGGTGCGCTGGCCACGGACCGGCAGGCCCCGGCGATGGCGCAGACCGCGATAGCAGCCCAGGTCCATCAGACGCTTGATGTTCATCGACTTCTCGCGCCGCAGATCGCCCTCGACCATGAAGTTCTGGTCGATGTGCTCGCGCACGCTCAGCACCTCGGCGTCGCTCAACTCGTTGACGCGGCGGGCTTCATCGATGCCGACAGCGTCACAGATTTGTTTCGCGGATGCATGGCCGATGCCATGAATATAGGTCAGCGCGATATGCACGCGCTTGTTTGTGGGGATGTTCACCCCTGCAATTCGAGCCAAATCAGGTCTCCGTCTTCGGTTGCGGTTCCGTAGCGCCAGAACCTTTTTTCACAACGAAAGCCCACCGATATGGGTTCCGGTGGGCTGTCTCACGGGTCTTTCCAACGAAGTGACGAAGGTAGTCCCCCGACTCATCCTTTTCAAGAACGCCGCACTATAGAATCGGTTAAGCGAAGGTCAAGCCGAAACTCGCCTCAAAAGGCCCTTCTTCTTTGTTCAAAAAATACTCCCGCCGGAGGCCCACTGCTTGGAACACATCCCGCAGGGATTTTTGCAAGCTTATGTCGCGACCGCCCGCCAGGGCGGTCTCATTTTGACTGGCTTCACTCCAGCGCTGCGCCGATCAAACCGGCAACACCCTCGATGTCGCCCATACCGTCGACCGTCACCAGTTTCCCGGCATGGTGATAATACCCGATCAGCGGCGCGGTCTGCTTGTAATAGGCAAACAGCCGGGTCCGCATGCTTTCCGCATTGTCATCGGCGCGCGCCGTCTTACCGGCCGCTTCGGCCTCCTTGGCGCGATTCAACACCCGCTCGACCAAAACGTCGTCGTCGACCTCCATCGAGATGACGTTATCGATCTGCTGGCCCTTGCTCTTGAGCAACTCGCCCAGCGCATCGGCCTGGGCCACGGTCCGGGGAAAGCCGTCAAAGATGATGCCGTTCTCGCCCACGCCCGCATCCAACTGCTCGGCGATCAGGCCAATGACGATCTCGTCGGTGACCAGCGCGCCGGTGGCCATGATCTCGGCCACCTGATTGCCCAGTTCGGTCCCGCTTTCCTTGGCGGCGCGCAGCATGTCGCCCGTGCTCAGTTGCACCATGCCACGCCCGGCAACCAGTTTCTGGGCCTGGGTGCCCTTGCCCGCACCCGGCGGGCCCAAAAGGATGATGTTCATCTGCGGCTCGTTTTCTTCCGTCCCTTGCCCCGCAGTTTTGATTTTTCGATCAGGCCTTCATACTGGTGCGCCAGCATGTGGCTCTGGACCTGGGTGATCGTGTCCATCGTCACCGACACCACGATCAAAAGCGAGGTCCCACCGAAATAGAACGGAATGGCAAGCTGCGAAATCAAAACTTCCGGCAAGAGACAAACTGCCGCAAGGTAACCCGACCCCACCACCAGCAGCCGCGAGACCACGTAATCCAGGTAATCCTCGGTCTTCGGACCGGGCCGGATGCCAGGCACGAACCCGCCCTGCTTCTTCAGGTTCTCGGCCACATCCTCGGATTTGAAGGACACGTTGGCAGTGTAGAAATAGGTGAAAAACACGATCAGCGCGCCAAAGCTCAGCAGGTACAGCGGCTGCCCGCGCCCGAACCAGGCGCTGATAAAGTTGACCGCGCCGCTGGTCGAGGTGCCCGAGAATGTCGACACCGTCGACGGCAAAAGCAGCAGGGACGAGGCAAAGATCGCCGGGATAACGCCCGCAGGGTTCAGCTTGATGGGCAGGTTCGAGCTTTCACCACCATACATCTTCATCCCCACCTGCCGGCGCGGATACTGAATGTGGATCTTGCGCAATGCGCGTTCCATGAAGACGATAAAGCCGGTGACGACCACCGCCATCACCATGATCCCGATGATCACGGCGGGGCTGATCGCACCCGACCGGCCGCTGGCAAAGAACTGCGCCAATGCGGCGGGCAGCTCGGCAATGATGCCCACGAAGATGATCAGCGAGATGCCGTTGCCGATGCCGCGCTCGGTGATCTGCTCGCCGAGCCACATCA
>CAYWND010000583.1:0-2278 GCA_964459085.1 uncultured Oceanibium sp.
CCGGGATCGAAGATGCTGCAGCAGTACTACCGTATGGTCGGCGCCAACCCGACGCCGGTGGCCTGGGGCGAAACCCCTTCGGCCATCAAGCAGGGCGTCGCCGACGCACTGGATCCGTCGGTCGGCGCGCTGTTCGTCTTTGGCTTCAAGGACATTCTCAGCCACGTGACCTTCACGCAGGCCGTGCCCGACAGCCAAGTCTACTCGATCAATCTCGAGTGGTTCAACTCGCTGCCCGGTGATGTTCAGGAAGGCATCGAGTTTGCCGGTGATATCACCACGCAGCAGAACCTGGCCAAGGTGCCGGCAGCGCGTTCGTACGCGATGGCCGAGCTAACCAAAGCGGGTGTCCAGTTCCATTCGCTGACCGACGACCAGTTGGGCGAATGGCAAGAGGCTGGCGGGTATCAGCGGTCCGAGTGGGATACGTTCAAAACCGAGTTGGCGGGGTCCATGGACACCTTTGCCAAGCTCGAGGAAGCGGCTGGCACTATGGGCCGTTACTACGTGCACGACGCCTGATCCGAACTTGGTTGGCGCGCGGCTCGCTCGCGCGCCAGCCCATCAAACACAACATGACGGCCGCTCGACAAAAGGCCGGGGGAGGACGCATGGCCAACGTGCTGCGCGCGCTCGACAAGAATGCCGAACGCTGGGCGCTTCTTGTCTTTTACGTGATGCTGGTCGCAACGATGTTCATCGAGGTGATCCGGCGCGAGTTGTTCTCGTATTCGTCGATCTGGGGCGAAGAGATCGTTCGGTATTCGTTCATCTACCTTGCGTGGATCGGGGCGGCTGCGGCGGTCAAGGAACGCGGCCATATCCGTATCGACGTCATCCTCCACTACCTGGGACGGCGCACCAAGGCGCTGATCTACATACTTGGCGATATCGTCATGTTTCTGGTGGCGCTCGTCGCGCTCTACTGGTCATTCGAAACTGTGCACGTGTCGTGGAAATTCGGGTCGGTTAGTCACGGACTCAGGGTTTCCATGGTCTGGTTCCTGGCCGCCGTGCCGGTCGGATTTGCGCTGATGGTTTTCCGGCTGATCCAATCCTTCCTCCGCGACATCGCGGACCTTCGAGGCGGGCGACCCGTCTTCGAAGGCGAGAAGATGTTCGACTGAGGGGGATAACAGATGCTTTGGAACCAACTCCAACAGGGTGCGGTCGAACTGGGCTGGGATTTCTATGGGCCCGTGATCCTCTTCGTTGTCCTGATTGCGCTGGCTGTTCCGGTCTGGGCCGCTATTGGCGCTGCTGCGACGGTCATGCTGATCTGGTCGGGGGCACTGCCGCTGGCACTGGTTGGCGAAAGCCTGTTCAACGGGATTGATGCTTTCGCGCTGACCGCCGTGCCGCTGTTCATCCTGACTGGCGACGTGCTGGTGCGCACGGGACTGTCGCGAAAATTCCTGGATGTGGCCGAGGCGCTGACCTGCTTTACAAAGGGCGGGTTCGGATCTGCCACCGTTCTTGTGTGTGGCATGTTCGCGGCGATTTCCGGCTCGGACGCGGCCGGGGCTGCGGCTGTCGGGCGGATGACCATCGATCGTCTGGTCGAGTCGGGCTATCCGCGACCCTACGCTTGTGCGCTAGTTGCCGCCGGCGCCTGTACCGGGATCCTGATCCCGCCCTCGATCGCCTATATCATCATCGGCCTTGTGCTGGGGATATCCGCATCGACCCTGTTTCTGGCCGCTCTGATCCCGGGCATCTGCATTCTGGTGTCGATCCTGATCACCAACATTGTCATGAACCGTATCTACGCCTGGGAAGGCGGTGGCATGATGACCTTCGGCGAATGGATCGCGCAACTGGGCCGCGCGCTGGCCTCGGGCTGGTATGCGTTTCTGGTGCCGGGCATCATCTTCTACGGTATTTTTTCGGGCCGTCTGACCCCGACCGAGGCCGGAGCGACCGCCGTGATGGTCACGATCTTCATGGGGTTCATCCTGCGCACGCTGAAATTGTCGGACTTCCCGGCCATGCTGGTCAGTTCCGCCAAGGTCAACGGCGTGATCCTGCCGATCATCGCGTTTTCCGCCCCACTGGCCGAGGCGCTGGCAATCATGGGTGTGCCGCAGGGCTTCGTCTATGCGGTGACATCGCTCACCGACAACGAGTTCATGCTGATCTTTCTGATGATCGCCATCCTGATCGCGGCAGGCTGCGTCATGGAAACCACGCCGAACATCGTGATCTTGGCCCCGATCCTGAAGCCTCTGGCGGACAATATCGGAATGAGCGAGATCCAGTTCTGCATCATGATGATCAC
>CAYWND010000584.1:0-2275 GCA_964459085.1 uncultured Oceanibium sp.
CTATGGCGTGCGGCCCAAGCCTCGTCTGATCACAGCAACGCCCCCGATCGGGCGGTCGTTTCGGGGGCTGGCCCCGGTCGGATTTGCGGATTTCGATGGCAATGGTCAGATCGACATTGCCTATGTCGAAACCCCACATCTGGGCAAGACGCTGAAGGTCTGGACCTACTATAACGGCGCGCTCAAGGGGCCGGTCTGGCTGAATGGTCTCAGCAATCATCGCATCGGCGAAGATTACATCTCGGGCGGTGTGCGGGATTGTGGCGCGGGCCCAGAGATGGTGATGGCGGATGCGGGGTGGCGGTCGGTGGTCGCTGTCCGGTTTGAACAGGGTCGCCTGGTGCCCGAAAACCTCGGTCGGTTTGCGGGGTCGGACAGTTTTGCCGCCGCGATGGCCTGCACCCCCGTCGACTGACCAGTCTAGCGGTGTCCGCTGGCGCGAACGCACCTTTGAGCCACGAAAAATCCTTGCGGATTTTACCGCGGCGGATTGGGCCTGAGACAAACGGTACGTGGTCAATCGAGCGCCGGGTCAGGTGCCCAGCGCGCGCCAGCCGATATCTGTGCGGTAAAACCCCTCGGACCAGTCGATCCGCTCGATCGTCTGATAGACCAGGGTCCGCGCCTCGGCCAGCGTATCGGCGCGGGCGGTGACATTCAGGACCCGCCCGCCCGCCGCGACAAGCCCGTCGTCGGTGCGCGCAGTGCCCGCGTGATAGATCCGCACGCGCGGATCCTGTGCAGCCGTATCCAAACCGCTGATCCGGCTGCCCTTTTCGTAGGCCCCCGGATAGCCCCTGGCCGCCATGACCACGGTCATCGCGTGATCAGGCGCCCAACTCAGGCGAATATCGGCGAGCCGCCCTTCGGCGCAGGCCAGCATCGCATCAAAGGCCTGCGCGCCAAGGCGCATCATCAGCACCTGGCACTCCGGATCGCCGAAGCGCACATTGTATTCCACCAGCCGTGCGATGCCATCCTCGATCATCAACCCGGCGTAGAGCACACCCTTATAGGGTGTCCCGCGCCGCGCCATCTCGGCCAGGGTGGGGCGGATGATCGTCTCCATGACCTGCGCGCACAGCGCATCCGTCAGGATCGGCGCGGGTGAATAGGCCCCCATCCCGCCGGTGTTCGGTCCCGCATCCCCGTCAAAGGCGCGCTTGTGGTCCTGGGCTGTACCGATGGCAACCGCGTCGGTGCCATCGCACAGCACAAAGAACGAGGCCTCTTCGCCGGTCATGAACTCTTCGATCACCACCTCGGCCCCTGCCGCGCCCAGGCTGCCGCCAAACATGTCCCGGACCGCATCGCGGGCGGTGTCCAGATCCATCGCCACCACGACGCCCTTGCCCGCGGCCAGGCCATCGGCCTTGATCACCACCGGCGCGCCCACCTGATCCAGATAGGACAGCGCAGCCTCGCGGTCGGCGAAGTGCCGATACCCGGCCGTCGGCGCCCCACAGGCATCGCAGATCTCTTTGGTGAAGGCCTTGGAGCTTTCCAGTCGGGCTGCCGCCGCCGAAGGCCCGAAGACAGGGACGCTCGCGGTGCGCAAGGCGTCAGAAACGCCTGCATCCAGCGGTGCTTCAGGGCCGACGACAACGAAATCCACCCCTTCCTCCAACGCAAATTCGGTCACCGCCTCGGGGTTTAGGATGTCCAGGTCGACACAATCGGCCAACTCGGCGATGCCCGCATTGCCGGGTGCCGCAATCAGGGTGTCGCATTTCGGATTGGCCGTGATCGCATGTGCCAGCGCGTGCTCGCGCCCGCCGCCGCCCAACAGGAGTATTTTCATCGCTTGCTCGCCCTGTGCCTTGGCCCCGTCCGTAACACCTTCTAGGATGCTGCAGGACTTTGGACAAGGCGCGCGGCATGGCGGAACTGTTTGACGAGGGCGAGGCGGGCAATGCGCCGGAGTTTACGGTCTCCGAGATCTCGGGTGCGGTCAAGCGCACGATCGAGGGCGCCTTCGCCCGGGTTCGGATCCGGGGCGAGATCGGCAGGGTCTCGCGGCCAGCATCGGGGCATCTCTATCTTGACTTGAAGGACGAGCGCGCGGTGTTGTCGGGCGTGATCTGGAAGGGTACGGCACAACGCCTGCGCCACCGGCCCGAAGAGGGGCTGGAGGTGGTGGCGACCGGGCGCCTGACGACCTTCCCCGGCCAAAGCCGTTATCAGATGGTGATCGAGGATATTCAGCCCGCAGGCGCTGGCGCGCTGGTGTGTATGCAAATGCTGGCGGCGGAAGCGTCACAGTTACGGGCAATGG
>CAYWND010000585.1:0-2271 GCA_964459085.1 uncultured Oceanibium sp.
CACCGCCAGCCGGTCTGGGGTCCAGGTGTCATCGCTGTCGAGGAACGTGATCCACTGCGACGTCGCCATGGCGAGACCAGCATTCCTGGCGACAGATACACCCTGATTCTTCTGGTAAACCAGCGTGACCTTTTCGCCATAGGACTGGACAATCTCCTGCGTGCCGTCGCTGGATCCGTCATCTACGACAATGATCTGATCGGCGGGCCGGGTCTGGTTCAGGATACTGTCGAGGCACTCGGGCAAGCTGTCGGCCCGGTTATAAGTCGGGACGATGACCGAGATGGTGATGCCGTCGATATGTTCACCCTCTTTTGACACTAGCGCACCGTTTACCTCGTCATGCCTGATAGATGTGGCCGCTGCGGGTTCGCACATCGTGGGGAAAGACGTTGCGGGTATCGACCACGATCGGAACGCTCGCAGCAATCCCGGCATAGTCGACGTCGGCATGATCGGTCACAACCAAGGCGGCATCCCATTCACCCGCATCCGGATCGACCGAGGTCATGCCCTCAAGCGCTCCGTACTCGCGAGTTCGCGGAATTTGGGGGCAAAGGGGATCATGGTATTCGACATCTGCACCAAGGTCCTTCAGCAGGCTGATGATACGCAGAGAAGGACTTTCCCGAATATCGTTGATATTCGGTTTGTAAGCCAACCCCAGCACCAGGACACGCGCGCCCCGGATCGCCTTTTGCGAGACATCCGACAGTCTGCGGATGACTTGTTCGACGACATAGTGGGGCATCGATGAATTCACTTCGCCCGACAGCTCGATGAACCGGGTGTGCAGGCCGAACTCCCTTGCCTTCCAAGTCAAATAGAACGGGTCGATCGGAATGCAGTGCCCGCCCAACCCCGGACCAGGAGTGTATTTGGTAAACCCGAAGGGCTTGGTCGCCGCCGCCTCGATCACTTCGAAAATATCGATGTCCATTGCCATCGCGATCGTTTTCATCTCGTTCATCAGACCGATGTTCACGGAGCGCTGGATGTTCTCCAGCAGCTTGGTCAACTCGGCCGCCCGGGTTGAACTCACAGGCACCACTTGATCCACAATTGCACCGTAAAGCGCGGTTCCAGCTGTCAGACAGGCCGGGGTTAGGCCGCCCACCACCTTGGGGATCTGCCGGATCGTGAAGTGCTTGTTCCCGGGGTCTTCCCGCTCGGGCGAAAAGACCAGCGCGACGTCCTTCCCCGCGTGCAGGCCGGCCTCTTCCAGTATGGGGGCAAGGACCTCTTCGGTAGTGCCCGGCCAGGTCGTGCTTTCCAGGCTGACGAGGGTCTGGGGTGTGATGTGGGGCGCCAGCATTCTGACGCTGTTCACGACATAGCTGAGGTCGGGTTGCCGGTGCTTGTCCAGCGGCGTGGGCAGGCAGATCAGGATCGCGTCCAGGTCCGCCGCCTTCGAGAAGTCGTCGGTCAGGACCGTTGCGTCCACGTTCAGGGCATCCAGAGACGTGTCCGGGATGTGGGTGAACGGGCTCTTGCCGTTGCGCAACTGATCCAGCAGCGTTCTGTTGATGTCAAAGCCCGAGACAGAAAACCCAGCCTCGGCAAGACGGATGATCAAGGGTAGCCCGACATAGCCCAGGCCAATGACGCCAACGCGGGCCGTTCTGTCATCGATCGCGTCAATGAGGTCGCTAAACATGCGTCCTACGCCCTCAGTTGTACGCTTTGAACCTGGCATAGCGCTTGCGCAAAAGCGAGCTGTAGTAACCTGGGACAAAGGTCAGCGCAAGCCGCAGATAGATAGTAACGTCAAACGGTTTCAGGGATAGCGCTTTCAAAAGGTACCGCCGAGCAGACCTTGGCTTGTTTTTCATTACCAGATTCCTGTGGACAGAGATCGCGGCCGGAACCAAGGCCCTCGTGCGCGGATCGAACCTCTTGATCTTCCCAAAAATCACAATCATGGAAAATGCGGTGGCCGCAGGATCCTTCGATATCCCGTCGGGGCTGTTGTAGACGATCATTAGCGGCTCGTTGACATAGCCAATCCGACCCTGTCGACTAAGTCTAAGGTTAAGGTCCCAGTCATCGTTGTTCTTCAGCCGCAAGTCGAAACCGCCTGCTGCGAGGAATGCGCTCTTTTTCAGCAGTACTGTCGGAGGACCCATGAAATTTCCCCACAGGAAATCCTGCGACAGGTCGCCTTCTTTGACCGCAGGTCCAGGGCCGGGTACACAACTGGCGTGCCTCTCGCCATAGCTCTTGCGGCCTGTTGCGTCGATTGAACGGCCATAGATGATCTTGGTGCAGAAG
>CAYWND010000586.1:0-2271 GCA_964459085.1 uncultured Oceanibium sp.
TTGCGCCTCTTCCACGCGGGCCTTTTCTTCCAGTTCCGCCTGCTCTTGCTTTTTGTCAGCCATCAATTGGCGCAGGCGCTCGAATTCGGCCTCGTCGCCACGGGCCTTGGCCGCACCAACCTCTTTCGAGGCCTTGTTGCGTTCGGCCTGGGCGGTTTGCGCGGCCTCGATCGCCTGGCGACGATGGGTGTCGATCATCAGGATGTCCGAGGCCCACCCCTCTTCGCCACGCCGCGCCAGGGCAGCGTCGAAGGCTTCGGGGTTCTCGCGGATCTGTCGGATGTCGTGCATGGGTGGGCCTGCGACTGGAGTGGGCAAATCGGGGGTGATCTACCCCATAGTGGTCGCGGGTTAAAGAGTTGCCTTCACCCCATCGGGTGGCGTTGCGGCTCTGCCCACGCCCGTAAACAATCCAAAGCGGTCAAATTTTGGGGCAAACCTGCCCCGGCCGGCCTTTACGTGGGCCGGTTGCGGGCATAGATACCGGGCAGCCTTGCCAAGGCGGCATGGGCCATTTAGGGTCCGCGCGATTTCGGGGGACCGCGCGACAGCACCCCGCAGCAGAGGACGCGTTCATGTTTGCAACCCCAGCCTATGCCCAGGCCGCAGGTGGCAGTGCCGGAGCAGGCATTGCCGGTTTCATTCCCATCATCCTGATCTTTGCGATCATGTACTTTCTGATGATCCGGCCGCAGCAAAAGAAGATGAAGGAACATCAGGCGATGGTCGCGGCACTGCGGCGTGGGGATCAGGTCGTCACGCAGGGCGGGTTGATCGGCAAGGTGACCAAAGTCAAGGACGATAACGAGCTTGAGGTCGAGCTGACGACAGACGTCAAGGTCCGCGTCGTGCGTTCGACCGTGGCGCAGGTCCTCAGCAAAACCGAACCGGCCGAGGCCGCAAACAAGTAAGCCAAGCAGAGGGCCCGCGCGGATGCTGCAATTTCCCGCCTGGAAGAAGGTGACGATCCTTCTGGTCTGCCTTCTGGGCATCGTCTTCACATTGCCCAACGGGTTCTATACCCGGGTCGAGGGCGCCAACGACGCCCGCGCCGAGATCGAGGCTGGGCAGCCCGTCACGCCGGAACGCGAAGCTGCGATGGCGGCGTGGCCGTCCTGGATGCCATCCTCGCTGGTCAATCTTGGTCTGGATCTGCGCGGTGGCGCGCATGTGCTGGTCGAGGTGCAGGTTGAAGATGTCTATGCCGAACGGCTGGAGGGCATCTGGCCCGATGTCCGCGACGCGCTGCGCGAGCGGCGCGATCAGGTGGGCACGATCCGCAGGGTCGAGACCGACCCGACCGAATTGCGGGTCCGCATTGGCGAGGCGGCGGGCATGGCCACAGCGCTGGAGGCGGTGCGCGCGCTGACGCAACCGGTTGTCACCCTAACCGGTGCGGGCGCGCGAGATTTTGACGTGACGAACGAAGGCGATCAACTGGTCGTGCGCCTGTCCGAGGCCGAAATCGTCGCAACAGATGATCGCACGATGCAGCAAAGCCTGGAAATCGTGCGCCGCCGCGTGGACGAGGCGGGCACCCGCGAGCCGACGATCCAGCGTCAGGGGACGGACCGGATCCTGGTGCAGGTGCCTGGCATCGGCTCGGCCGAGGAACTGATCGCGCTGATCGGGCAGACCGCCAAGCTGGGCTTTCACGATGTGGTGCGCGTCGCCGGATCGGCGGATGAAAATCCCGGTTCGGGAAATGTGATCTTTCCTTCGGTAGACGAACCCGGCCGATATTACGTGATGGAGCGGCGCGCCGTTGTCTCGGGCGAACAACTGGTCGACAGCCAGCCGATTTTCGACCAGAACGGGCGACCCGCCGTATCCTTCCGCTTCAACCCGGCCGGTGGGCGGGCCTTCGGCCAGTACACCGCCGAAAATATCGGCCGCCCCTTTGCGATTGTGCTGGATGGCGAGGTCATCTCGGCCCCCGTGATCCAAAGCCATATCCCCGGCGGATCGGGGCAGATCACCGGCAATTTCAGCGTCGAGGAATCGACCCGATTGGCGATCCTGTTGCGTGCGGGCGCGCTGCCTGCGGAAATCACTGTGCTGGAGCAGCGCACTGTTGGTCCAGAACTGGGTCAGGACAGCATCGAGGCGGGGCGGATCGCGTGTATCGTCGCATTCGTCGCGGTTATGGTTTTCATGGTGCTCAGCTACGGTTTGTTTGGTGTTTTCGCGAATATTGCGCTCATCCTGAACGTGGCGTTGCTGTTCGCGCTGCTCAGTATCATCGGTGCGACCCTGACATTGCCGGGCATC
>CAYWND010000587.1:0-2258 GCA_964459085.1 uncultured Oceanibium sp.
GCCACCTCGTCAGCCTCGACCAAGCTGTTTCCTGGCGGGCTACGCTATCTGGAATACTATGAATTCCGCCTGGTCCGCGAAGCCTTGAAAGAGCGCGAGACGCTGCTGCGCGCCATGCCCCATATCTCGTGGCCCCTGCGGTTCGTGCTGCCGCATCACAGGGGGCTGCGCCCGGCCTGGCTGCTGCGGCTGGGCCTGTTCCTGTACGACCACCTGGGCGGGCGCAAGATCCTGCCGGGCACCCGGACGCTGGACCTGACCCGCGATCCTGTCGGCGCGCCGCTGAAAGAGGGGTTCCGCAAGGGATTTGAGTATTCCGATTGCTGGGTCGAGGATGCGCGGCTGGTGGCGCTGAACGCTCGCGATGCGGCGGATCGTGGTGCCACGGTATTGACGCGCACTGCGGTCACCGGCGGGGCGCGGGATGGCGACGCCTGGGCGCTGACGCTGACCGGCGCGGACGGCCAGACCCGGACCGTGCGCGCCCGCGGCGTGGTCAATGCCGGTGGCCCCTGGGTCAGCGGCATCCTGACCGGCACGCTGCGGCAGAACTCGACCGAACGGATCCGCCTGGTGCGCGGCAGCCATATCGTGACGCGCAAGATCTTTGACCACGACAAGCCCTACATCTTTCAGCAGGCCGACGGCCGGATCATCTTTGCGATCCCCTACGAAACCGACTTTACCCTGATCGGAACCACCGATCAGGAACATGAAGGCGACCCCTCGACCGCCACCTGCACGGACGCGGAACGCGACTATCTGCTGGCTGCGGCGTCCGAGTATTTCCGCCAGCCCGTGACGGCCGAGGATGTGGTGTGGACCTATTCCGGGGTTCGCCCGCTTTATGATGACGGTGCCAGTTCAGCCACAGCCGCGACCCGCGACTACGTGCTCAGCCTGTCGGACGAAGGAGGCAGCCTGCCGCTGCTGAATGTCTTTGGCGGCAAGATCACGACCTATCGGCGGTTGGCGGAATCCGCGATGGCCAAGCTGGCCCCGTTTTATCCCGACCTCACCGCGCCCTGGACGGCGGGGGTTCCCTTGCCAGGTGGCGCGTTCCCGGTCGATGGGGTCGAGGCCTTGATCAGCGAATTGCAGGCCGCGCATCCCGACCTTGATGCCCGGACAGCGCGTCGCCTTGTGCGGGCCTATGGCACGGACGCCAAGCAACTGATGGCCAGCGGTCCGGCGGGCCAGGACTTTGGCGCAGGGCTGACCGAACGCGAGGTGCGGTGGCTGATGGATCGCGAATGGGCCCGGCGGGCCGATGATGTGGTGTGGCGACGCTCGAAACTGGGCCTGCGGATGACCGCAGACCAGATCGCGGCCCTGGATATGTTCATGTCTGAAAACGATAACGCCGCCTCGCAGGCGGCGGTCTAGACGGGAACCGGTTCTCTTTCTCGGGAGGATCCCGGTCCGGCCGGGGGCTGGCCGGTCTGTCAGGAAGATTTCGGGCTGTACTTCACTCGGGACCCGATACGCACTCAACGCTCTCTTGCTCGATATGCCCGGCGGGAAAGAAGTCCGGGCATGCCCCCTATGACGGTTAATATTGCGTTGATTTGTGACGGTATTAGGGCTGAACTGGGATCAATTGCGACGTTTTGAATGCTTTTGCGCGGGGCGCCAGCGTGGATAATTTGTCCGGCAGCGCCCGGGTCAGTACAGGGAAAATCCCCAGCATTCACTCAGGATTTCCACCAATCCCCAATATCTTGTGCCATCCCCTAGGGGAAATCCCCGCTCGGGCTGATCCAGCCTGACCGGGGATATTCACTTGGAAATTGGCACACTGGGCGCGGTGAAGGGACTGCAGTTCCGCCACAATCCCGCCACAATTTTACTCGGCTGGGACATAAATCCCGCGCGGGACAGGGCGGGCCAGTCGCGACTCGATCACCGCGGCGGCGACCATCGCGAACAGGATATGCCCCCACAGCGCGACCCAGGTGATCCCCGAGAAGCCCAGGAACGGCTTCATCCCCGCGACCAGGTGCGCCATACCATAGAGTGCGAAGGCCCACAGGGCGACGCCATATGCCACCGCCGGTAGCGTCCAGTGCAGGCGCGGAGCGAGTTGTCCCCAAAATGGGCGGACCACCAGCAGCCATCCCAGGGGATAGGCGATCAGGCCGGTCACGACATGCAGGCCGTGGGGGATGCCCAGGGCCCGCAGTTCTTTGCCGGGGATGCCTGTGACCTCGGCCAGGACGGCTTGCGCCAGTGGGACGGGCGCCAGTTTCGGGCCCAGC
>CAYWND010000588.1:0-2248 GCA_964459085.1 uncultured Oceanibium sp.
TGTTGGAACAATCCATTCCGGATATTTTCGCGTGCTCCCTCGGGCAAGTCACGCAGGCGCGAACACAAGGTCACAACCGTGATTCCGCCGCCAGCGTTGGTATAGTAACTGCTCTCTCCGGGGTCCAGGTTTGCCAGTTCCAGCGCGATGGAACCAGGCAGGTTGGGCACCTCATCCACGTTGTCGGTGAAGGCGGGGTCCACGCCAAAACGTTCGGCTTGCGCACGCAGGTCGTCACAGGTGTCGACATCGTTGATCAGGCTGATCGCCTCGGATCGCGCGCGTTCGGATCCGGCTGCGCCGGGCACATTCACGGTAGTGTAAGCAACCGAAACGACCTCCTGGTTCTGGTTCCGTGCCGGGCGCGTGCCGCGCAGTTGGAACAGGCCGACCGTAGGGCCGAGTGTCACTGGTGTTGACACCTCGCCGGGGTTCAGGGCCAGAATCTGGCCAGCCAATGCCGGGGGCAGGGTGGCGACCGGGATCCAGTCGAGCCGACCCGAGCGCGCGCGCGACGGTGCCTGCGAATAGCGCCGCGCGGCTGCACCAAATGCCCCTTCAGATTTGATCTCCTTGGACAGACGTTTTGCAAGGTCCATGGTCGCCGCATCGCCGCGCTGGTCAAGCGGCAGCCGGATTTCGGAGATCAGGATTTCCTGAGCGTCCTGTCCGGACAAGAGGCTGATCGCCGTATCGATCTCGCTTTCACTGACAGCAGAGCGCGGGCCAAAGCGAGCCTGCACAAGGTTGCGCCATACAAGACCCGCGCGCACGAAATCACGCATGCTTTCCCTGTCTGCGCCACGCTGCGCGATGAATGTGTAGAGCTGTTCTCCGGTTATCTCGCCACGCTGGGCGAACTCATCCACGCCGGCCTCGATCTCTTCGTCGGTAACGCTGACCCCGGCAGCACGCCCTGCCTGCAGGCGCAGGCGGTCTTCGATCAGTTGTTCCTCGGCAATCTTGTTCAGGTCACCTGTCGTTCCGAAAGCGCTCAGCAGCAGGACACGCTGGTCGATTTCCCAATTGGTCACAACGCCATCGTTCACCTTGATAGCGACGCCCCAGGGATTCTTGCGCTGTGCGTCTGCCGGCAAAACGCCCGCACCAAGGATTATCGCAAGGATCAGGAAAACCCGTTTCATGTCCGCCTCTTATGCCCCATTCTTCAACGACGCGCAGCGATTGGCATAACGCTTATTCCGCTTTTTGTTTCCCAAGCCCGCCAGTTCCACCTGAAGCCCAAGCTCGCGCGTCGGCCGCACGATACCAGAGCCCTCGAATTGAAGCGAGTAGGAAAGGCTGACTGCAACGCATTCATTTTCGTAGCGAATACCGAACTCACCTGCTGTGGCTGATCCGGTCTGGAGGTTCTGGGTCCATTCGCCCAGATAAGTCCAGTTGTCGTTGTAGCGGTAGCTGAAAGCAACCGAACCCTCGTGTGTCTGGTCTGACGCGCCTGCCACCACGTTCTGTTCCAGCCAGATGTAAGACGCTTGGGCCATGAAGCGATCGTAGTTCAGTGCCAACCGGGCTTCGTTCTTGGAGACAGAGAAATCATTGGCAAAGAGAGTGCGATTGATGAAATCGACGCGGTCCTTGTAAGAAAATGTGACGGCGGTGACATAATCCGAATTACGCCCGGAAAGGCCGGTGCCCGCGCCAAACTGGCCGAGGTCGGACTCGCGAAATACTCGTCCTACGGTCGCCCCGAAGGACCAGCCCTGGGGGTCACTTCGCTTATAGGTCAAGCCGACGTTGGCACGCAGACCGCGCTCTGACCTGTCGTAACCGGGGAAACGGTTGAGCGAGAAGAGGTTGGTCTCCTCAAATTCCAGTTGGGTGCTGTCCTCGTTTGGATTGGTGCGCGTGCTTTCCGGCGACCAGACTATCTGGATGCGCGGCTCTATCATGTGCGTGACACGGCCAGATTGCCGTGCGAGGGGGAGGCGAAAGTCAAGCGCGGCGGTCGGCGTGACCTCGCTGATCGAGCCATCGGCGAAGCCGGGGTAGTTGGAGGTATAGTAGCTGTTCCCCATAACCCCCAGGTATCCCCCGACGATCAGGCCAGTCGGCATGATCCAGTCCTTCTGCCAATCTATTGTCAGGCCAGCGCGGCTGAAGCTGCGGGAATTTTCACGCAAGAGCGTCACGGACTGCGCGCTCAGGCCGAGCTTTCCGCCCAAAAAAGGGTCCGCCCAGGTCTTGCGTGCATAGATCTCCGGAAGCACCAGAGGGATCTGTTGGT
>CAYWND010000589.1:0-2245 GCA_964459085.1 uncultured Oceanibium sp.
CCCACTGGTTTACATGCCAGTCGCCGCTGTCCTGCCGTTCAGCGACCCGCAGGCTGCCGCTGTCCAATGCGTTCAGGGTATCTTCGATCGCTTCACGTGTTTCCCCGCCTGTCGCCGGAGTGATGTCGGCGCGCGCGTCCCATGCGGCTTCGATTGCGGTTTCAAGCTGGTCATTGGACATCGGATGTCTCCGTCGGTCAGGGGGTAACGGGCTGGCGAGGCTATAGACGGTCGCGCGCCGCGCCGCAATCTTTCATGCAAATGGGTCAGGATCGGTGTTTGCGCCGCAGACCAGCACGCCCACGCGTTCTCCAGGTGCAGGCCGGTACGCCCCCGAGAGCAGCGCTGCCAGCGCGGTCGCTCCGCCGGGTTCCACCAGTTGGCGCATTTGCCGCCACAGGTATATCTGCGCCTTGCGAATGGCATCATCGGTCACCAACACAGGTTCCGGCGGATGGGCCTGTGCAATGTGATAGCAGATCTGCCCGATCCTGCTGCCGCCCAGGGCTGACCGCGCGATACCTTGCGGTGCGATCTCGGCTTCCGGTCCGTTTCGAAGCGCGTTTTCCAAGGTGTTGCACCCCTCTGGCTCGACCGCCACAACCTTTCGCCGACCCTGCAGCCATGCCATTGCCCCGCCGATCAGGCCGCCGCCACCGACGGCGATCAGCACGGTGTCGAGATCCGGTGCCTGTGCTTCCCATTCGCGCATCATTGTGCCCTGACCCGCCACGGTCATGGGCGCGTCATAGGCATGGATCTGCAGGGCACCTGTCGCCTCAGCCTCGGCCTGTGCGGCCTCGGCGGCTTCGGCATAGCGTGACCCAGCCACGACCACCTCGCCGCCGATCCTGGCGATCAGGGATGCCTTTGCCGCGGGCGTTCCCTCGGGCACGAATATCCGTGCCGGAAGGCCCAGCTTGGTGGCCGCATATGCGATTGCGGCGCCGTGGTTTCCACCTGATGCCGCGACAACGCCAGCCTTCGGCGGGGTTTCGAGGGCCAGCAGGCTGTTGAACGCACCACGCACCTTGAAACTGCCCGTGTGTTGCAGGTGTTCCAGCTTCAGCGTCACGGCAGGCGCACCGTTGCCACGATCCAATGGCATACAGGGTGTGTGACGCACATGGGCCGCGATCCGGATCGCCGCCGCCTCGATCTGGGTATGCAGGTCCATGTGCCCCCGGTTTATAGGCTGGAAATTAGCAGAACCAAGCTATAGTGCGGGGCCGCGCCCCTTGCAACGAAACCACGCAGGACCTGACATGGAACACGATACCCGCAGTCGCCGCTTTCCGGACGCGCATCAGGACATCCATACCGCCAAGGGTGTTCCGGATACGCCTCAAACCCGATCTCCGGCCTACCGTTTGGCCTTTGCGGATGACGAGTTTCTGTGCCGGGATGAATTGCGGCCCGTGCGCCTGCAACTGGAGTTGTTGAAGACCGAGATGGCGCTGAACGAGGCGGGGATCACCTCGACCATCGTGATGTTCGGTGGTGCGCGGATCCCCAGCCCGCAGGACAAGGCGCAGGCGCGAACCCAGACGTTGGCGGATCTTTCGAAGTATTATGACGAGGCGCGCGAATTTGCCCGCCTGTGCACCGGGGAAAGCCTGAAGAGCGGGGGGCGCGAGAACGTCATCATCACCGGCGGCGGACCCGGTGTGATGGAGGCCGGGTGCCTGGGAGCGGACGAGGCCGGTGGCAAGTCTGTCAGCCTGAATATCGTTCTTCCTCACGAGCAGGCGCCGAACATTTACGCTACGCCCGAGTTCGCCTTCAACTTTCACTACTTCGCCATCCGCAAAATGCACTTTCTGATGCGGGCCAAGGCGATCACTGTTTTTCCCGGAGGGTTCGGGACACTTGACGAGTTGTTCGAGACTCTGACCCTTGTGCAGACCGGCCGAATGGAGCCGCTGCCTATCCTTCTGTTCGGCGAGTCGTTCTGGCGCAGTATTGTGGATTGGGAGGCCCTGGCCGATGCGGGCACGATCTCGGCCGAGGATATCGAGCTGTTCAGCTTTGTCGAAACCGCCGCCGAGGCGTTCGATATCCTGATGAACTGGCAGTCGGGGTGAACTGACGCTTCAACCTCAGGGTTCGGGGATTTCTCCGGGCCGGGCGATCAGGCGCGCCATATCGGGATCAGGGGGATAAAAGCTGAAAAGCCCCGGCGACCCGGCGGTACAAGCGCCCAACCCAAGGATAGCGGTCACGACGATACAAACACGATACATGG
>CAYWND010000590.1:0-2238 GCA_964459085.1 uncultured Oceanibium sp.
GGCTGACAACGACCCAGGAAGAAACGGGCGCCCGCATGCACCTGCCCGGCATCGGCGTCAAGCTCACGAAAATGAGCGACGAACAGGCGGGCTATATCGGTGTCACGCCCGAAGGGCCATTCAAGCCGGATCACTACCGCTACTGATACCGCGCCATCGAACAACTAGAAAGGTCCCGGCCCCGCGCCGGGGCCTTTTTGTTTGCGGATGTGATCCCGCTCCGCCGGGATCACGCACCATTGTAAAGAGGTTTACCGGGCACCCCTGTATTCTTTCCCAGAGCCGACGAATTCCGGTTCGTTCAGCCTGTGAAAGGAGACATCAATGGCAACCACGCATCGCACGACGCGCCGGGCTTTTCTGGGCTCGACAGCGCTTGCAGGCGCCACCGCTGCCTTTGGCGGAACAGGTGCGTCTGCCCAATCTCATCCGAAATACGGCGAGTCCGACTATCAGTTCGAAATCATGCGGACCGACGAAGAATGGCGGGGCATCCTGACCGAATACGAACATTCGATCCTGCGCCTGGGTGGCACCGAGTGGCCGAAGTCAAACCCGCTGTGGGAAGACTATCGCGAAGGCGCGTTTTCCTGCCGGGGCTGCGACCTGGACCTCTATTCCTCGGACCACCGGGTCGAACTGAACAAAGGGTGGGTGTTCTTCGCGCACTCGCAGCCCAATGCGGTCCTGACCGGAATCGACACGGGGTCTCCCTACTCGCCCAATGCGTCGATGTCGGAAACCAAACGCCGCAAGGCATTGATCGAGGCGCACTGCCGCCGCTGCGGCAGCCATCTGGGCCACATCCTGATCATTTCGGGCAAACTGGTCCACTGTATCAACGGCACATCGCTGAAATTCGACCCCTCCACCGCATAACAACAAAAACTCCTTTCAGCCCCCACTTGCCGCCAACGCCCCCGTTGGCGGTTTTTTTTGGCCAAAGGTCATGCTGAACCGATCTCACACCCCAGGAAATCCCCTCAAGATCACGTATTTTCCCGCTCAAGCGCACGGAACGAATTTGTGTTGGATTTGAAATGTCGGTTGAGCTCACGCCGCGATGGCAAGTCTTAAACCGGTGTTCCAGGATTTCCTGTCAGCTGCGTGAGGTGTGTTTCAGTATGCCGCCCCCAAAGCGCCCAAAACCCACAGTTCTGGCGTGTCTCTGTAACATCTTTCCTGCGGCAGGTTCCGCCGCTCAAGTCAACGCCAAACCTGCGTGAGATAGCGTGATTTAGACGTGTTTTGAGTCGGGTCCGCTGGTGGGCCAAGTATCGCTTCACAGGCCGGGCGGTCCGGTCTGAACCTGAAAGGAACCTCGACTATGAAACGCACTGTCTCTGCTCTGACCCTTGTCGCTGCTCTCTCGGCTTTCACCGCCCCGACCGTCAACGCCATGGGCCAGGAACTGACCATGCTGGAGTTGGCCGTCAACAACGCCATGCAGCAGATCGGTATCCAGGACGTCGATGTCAGCGACCTGACCCTCGGCCAGCTGGCCCTGATTAAGGCCGTTCTGGAAGGCGACGACGAAACCGGCATCCAGAAGCGCCGCATCGAAAACATCGTAAGCCGCTAAGTCGGATACGATCCTCCCTCGAACGGCCCGGACGTCCGGGCCGTTTCGTATTTCGCGCGCACTGGAATTCGTGCCCGCGTCTTCTATAGTCGGCGCAACCCACGCGACACGGAACGCCCCCTTGTTTCCCCACCACCTGCGCCGACGCAAAACGCCTGAACCGAAACCTGACCGCAGACAGCGCCGTGGCGGTCTGGGCGCGTTTCTGGCCAGGACCCTGGGCTTTGTCATCCTCTTTGCGGCCATCGGCTTGGGCGGCATCATTCTGGGGCCGGGCCTGCCGGATCGCTACAACCCGATGTCGGCCCTCGATCCCACGGCTCCGGCCGGTCCCTTTACCGCGCTGAAACTGGCGCGGCTGGAACGCGACCCCGAGCAGTGTTTCGCGCTGCTCGACACCCTGCCAGACCTGCGGTTCGTGCGTCTGCCCGACCGCAACGCCAGTGCCCAATGCCACATCCGTGGCCACGCACAGGTTCGCGGTCTGTCTCAGGCCAGTTTGCGCCGGGTGTCCACCCGCTGCTCGGTGGCGGTACGGCTATACATGTGGGAACGGCACGTGGTGCAGCCCGCAGCACTTAGATATCTGGGCGGACCCATTGCCGAGATCGAACATCTCGACAGCTATTCCTGCCGCCGTATCAACACCCCCTCTG
>CAYWND010000591.1:0-2236 GCA_964459085.1 uncultured Oceanibium sp.
AGCGAGATTTCATAAGCCGCCTCGCCATCATGAGCGCCCGAGTATTCCAGCGCCGTGATCTGAAACGGCCCCTCGATGGTGCCAAAATCCGGCACGATCACCTGAAAGGTCGGCAACTCGCCATCGAAAAAGATCTGCCGCGCCCGTTCGTCCGTGTCCTCGTCGCGAAACACGCCGGACCCGCTGATCGACGCCGACCGCACGCCGGCACCGGCCAACAGCTCGCGCCAGCCGCCGGTGCTCGACAGGTTGGTGACATCCACCGTTTCCGCGTTGAAACTGATCCGCGTGGCGCGCAGCCCCGCGATCGTTTGAAACCCGCCAGATCCCGACATCTCGATCTTGATCAGCAGGTCCTTGCCTTTCTGAGCCACCATGGTCGCCAGTCCTCAAATAATTGATTTCTATGGAAAAAGCCCAACGGACTTACACATCTTCCAGCACCGCGCGAAACCGCAGCGCGATGGTGCGCGGTCGGCTCGCCGGTCCCCGGTCCGCCCGGGCGAACATGAACCGCAGGTTCACCACCGCCCCCCGCGTCAGGCTCAGCGGCGCGCCCAGCAACGCCTCGCAGACCGCAGCCGCCGCCTCCTTGGCGCGCTTGAACCCTTCGGTCCGCGCATGAACAGTCACCGTGAATTCATGGGCCGCCCCGTCGCTGGTCGCGGTCGACCAGTCGCGCACCCGCTCCTCGCCCAGCACCACCTGTACGTCCGGCGCATCTGCCGGATCCACAGGGGGCACCGCATCGTGGATCGCAGCACCCACCAGGGCGCCCAGCGCTGCATCGCTCGTCAGACGACCGAACACAGCCTCCTGCAATGGCCCCGCCAGAACATATGTCATGTCGACAACGCCTCCTCGGCCAGACAGGCCAGGTACCGCGCGCCTTCGTCGGCCTCCTGCACTGTGCGAATATTGAAAATACGTGTGCCTTCGCGGAACCGCTGATCCGTGCGGGGCCGCGAGGGCGCGCCGACCGGTGCTGCGCGCACCAGGATGCGATAGGGCTGGCGCGGGCTCTCGCCGCCTGCCACCACTGTCTCGCGCCCCGACCGCGCCGTCACCTCGGCCCACAGGGTTCCCAGCGCTACCCAGGTCCCGTCAGACCCGCCCATGCCGTCAGGCACGTCGCTGCGCGCCTCCAGCACGAGGCGTCGTGTCAGTGCGGGCGCCCTCACAACCGGTCTCCCAGCAGCCGCACCGTCCGGTACTTCTCGATCAGCGCCATGACACCGAACGGCATCGTCAGCCCGCCCATCGTCACATCGCCCCGATTTTCATAATAGCTCGCCGCCAGCATCAGGACCGCCTGCCGCAGATCAGAAGGCACATCCGTCCAGGCCGGGCCAAACCCGGCGACAAAGACGATCCGCGCGCTGCCCCCGGCCGGAATGCTGGGCAGCGGTGTGCCCATGATCTCGGACCGATAGACGTCGGGCTGCAGCCAATAGGCCGCGGTGTCGACAACGGTTTCGCCCGCCGCCGTCATCAGCGTCACGGATGTGATCGCGGTCGCAGGCGCCACCGGCAGGCCCTGGCGTCCGTCCTCGAACCACCGGGTCAGATCCCAGCTATACGACTTCTCCAACAGCACCTTGCCGGTCCGCCCCTCGATGGCCGAGATCGCGGCGCGCAAGTACGCCTCCAGCACATCGTCCTGGCTGCCGTCATCGGCAAAGCCTGTGCCCATCCGCAGATGATCCGCCAGCTCGCGCACCGGCAGGGACGCCGCATCGGGCGTCGTCAATTCGATCAGGTTCATGGATATCTCCTGCTGTGCCGCCCGGCGCCTATTGCGCCACGCGCAGCACGATCGCCCGCTCCAGCTCGCGCCCCATCGTGGTCAGCGCCCGCGCACTCAGCATATAGACGCGCCCCGGAACGCCTTCCGCGACCTTGGCAAAAGACCGCCGCGCATCGACGCCCTGAACCTCGATCCGCGCATCCCCGCACCCATCGGCGGGCACCAGCGACCAGCCCAGATCGGCCTCGACCGCCTCGCCAGGCTCCAGATACCCCTGGTTCCAGTCCACGACGCAGTCCGCTGCCTTGTCGGCCGATTTCTGAACATATCCGCTCATCCGCGCATCTCCATGCAAACAAAAGGAATTCGCGCCCGGCGACAGCACGCCGCCGGGTCACATGATTTTCAAGTCCGAACAAACAAAGACACCGCCAGAACACCCCGGCGCGGACTCTTCACTCCCCACCCCATCCTCCCCAAGGTCTTGGG
>CAYWND010000592.1:0-2226 GCA_964459085.1 uncultured Oceanibium sp.
AAAAAATCGCCATCGATGATCTCGAAGCAGATAGCATTTGAAACGGCATCGAAGGTTTCGCGCTGGCCTGGCGCAGCTAGCACCAACTCCAGCGAGTAGATTCCAGAGGCAAGCGGGATCGATGGAACAAACATGTCGATGTAGCCTTCTTTTTCAAGCTGAATCGGCTTGCCGGAGCACATCGTGTTCGAGAGCAGGAATTGAAGTGTCTCGTCGCGCATGAAGTTGATTATCATTTCTCCTTGCGGCGGAGTTTCGCTTCCCTCCCAACGGTAGTGCACACGGACGCGCAAGGGGTGGCCGCTGGCGGGATGATCGACTGATCGGCCGTTGTTGTCCATCAGTTCGACATCCAGCATTCGGGCCATGCCGTTACCGATTCGGTCGGTCCGTTCACCAAGGGGGACGGCACCTGCACGGTTGCCTTCTGCGAGATATTCAGCGATCACATCATCTGTTGGGCCGTCCATCACCAACTGCCCTTGCTTGAGCATAATGGAGCGGTTACAGAGACGAGCAATCGTTGCCATGTTGTGGCTAACGAACAATACGGTCCGCCCCTGCTTTGAGACCTCGTTCATCTTACCCAGGCATTTTTTCTGGAACGCCATATCCCCGACCGCGAGCACCTCATCGACCACAAGAATCTCTGGCTCAAGGTGGGCTGCGACCGCGAAAGCAAGCCGGACATACATCCCGCTGCTGTATCGCTTTACCGGTGTATCAAGGAATTTTGCAACTTCGGCAAACTCAACGATCTCGTCGAATTTGCGTTTAATCTCTGAGCGGGTCATCCCCAGCACTGCGCCATTCAGGTAGATGTTTTCCCGGCCTGTCAGTTCGGGGTGGAAGCCGGTGCCGACCTCGAGCAGGCTCGCCATCCTGCCTTTGAGGGTGATCCGCCCCTCGGTTTGTTCAGTAATACGGCTTAGGACTTTGAGCAGTGTGGATTTTCCAGCGCCGTTTCGGCCGATGATCCCAATCACTTCGCCAACACCAACTTCAAAAGAAAGATCCTTCAGCGCCCAGAACTCATCATAGGTCGCGGGGTCCTTTCTAAAGCCATTGGCAGCCCATCGGATCGGGCTCGCCATCGTTCGTTGAATGACATGCCGTAGCCCATCGCCTTTTTGGGCGTATTTCCCGATGGTGTACTTCTTCGAGAGGTTCTCGACTTTGATTGCGGTATCGCTCATGATCGATGCTCAAATCCCTAAGGAGCTAGATAATGTCGGCAAACGTTTTTTCAGTTTTTCGGAAGAACCAGATACCCGAGTAAATCATCAGGATCACAAGGACAACCGAGATCACAAGGCCTGGCAGGTAAATCGTGTGCTCTGCCCCCAGAACCGCCCAACGGAATCCATCAATGACCCCGACCATCGGGTTCAGTGAATACACCCATCGCCATTGATCTGGCACAACGCCGCTCTGGAATCCAACAGGCGAGATGTACAATCCAAACTGAACAAAGAAAGGGATGATGAATCGGAAGTCGCGGAACCGGACCATCAGGGCGGAAACCCAGACTCCGATCCCGAACGCCGCCATGAAGGCTAGAGCGACAAATGCGGGCAGAAAGATCACTTCCCATCCAGGAACATACTGGTAATAAATCATGATGCAGGCAAGGATGGCTGCAGAAATCACAAAGTCGACAAGGCTCGTGATCACACTACTTGCCGGGATAATCAGCCTTGGGAAGTAGACCTTAGAGACCATGCCTGCGTTTCGGACCAGGCTTGACCCGCTCTCCGACATTGCGGTCGAGAAAAACTGCCAAGGCAGCATGCCGCACATCACAAGGATCGGATAAGGCACGCCGCCAGAGTCCATCTTGGCCAGACGACCAAAAACGACGGTTAGGATGAGCATTGTCAGGAGAGGTCGGATGACGGCCCATGCGACACCCACCGCGGTCTGCTTGTAACGCACAAGCACGTCGCGCCACGCGAGAAAGTAAAACAACTCGCGGTATCGCCAGAGATCGAGCCAATATTGCCGCTCGGCCTTACCGGGTTCAAGCACGACCTCTGGGATCGCTGGCATGGTCCCTGCATCATTCATCGTCTCGGTCCTATATTCGTCGCCTGCACAAACCAGCCATAAGGGCTATGGCATCAATAGCAGGTTGATGAAGACCTGCCTACACGGATAAATATCGGCTCAGAAGGCGAAGTGGATCATAGAAATCCGTGATTTAACCCATAATTCGTGGGGCACTGA
>CAYWND010000593.1:0-2217 GCA_964459085.1 uncultured Oceanibium sp.
AGTCCAGCATCTCAGCCCCCAGCGCCTCGCCCCCCGAACCGACCGACCGCAGCGCGGGCGGCACATTTGGCGGCGCCTGACGCATCAGTTTCAGCGCCGTGGGCGGAAAGAACACGTTGCGCACCCCCAGCCGATCCATCAGCCAATAGGCATGCTCGGGGTCGAACTTGGCCATCCGGTGCGCCACCAGCGGCACCCCCATGGCCAGGCTGGGCAGCGCCACGTTCATCAGCCCGCCCATCCAGGCCCAATCCGCCGGTGTCCACAGGCAATCACCAGGCTGGGGCAGGAACGTATGGTGCAACTCCACCCCCGGCAGGTGCCCCAGCAAGACCCGGTGCCCATGTAGCGCCCCCTTGGGCGGGCCCGTCGTGCCCGAGGTGTACGAGATAAAGGCCGGATCGTCGGGCGAGGTCACCGCGGCCTCGATCCCGTCCGCCGCCTTGCCGATATCCTGCCAGAACCCGTAGGTCCCGGTTTCCTGGCTGTCGATGGAATAGATCAGCTCCAGCGCCTCCAGGTCGTCCCGGATCGCCTGCACCTTGGGCAGGTTCGCCCCATCGGTGACCACCGCGCGCGCGCCCGCGTTGCCCATCCGGTACCGCAACCCGTCCTCGCCAAAGAGCGTGAACAGCGGCACCACAACCGCCCCCAGTTTATAGGCCGCCAGATGCGTCAGAAGGGTCTCGGGCGTCTGTGGCAGCAACACCGCCACCCGGTCGCCCCGCCCGATCCCCCGCACGGCAAAAGCATTGGCCAGCCGGTTCGCCGCCCGCTGCAGCTGCGCATAACTGTAATTCCGGACCTCACCATCGGGCCGCAGATAGGCCAGCGCATGGCGATCCGGCTCGGCCCGCGCCCACCGCCCGCAGGCGACCTCGGCAATGTTGTAGCGGTCAGGTGCGGGCCAACGAAACGCCGCCCGCATCGCGTCCCAATCCGCCCCACGCTGAACCAGCCTATCGTACGTCATGGTGCTCCCTTTTTGGGAGGAGGTTATCGTCGGGGAAACGGTGCGTCCATGAATGGTTGGTAGTCTAGAAAATGGATCTTTGTGAACAAAGCGAACCGGGCGGCACCACGTCACAATACTGAACGTAATAGAAAAGACCAGCAGGTTCCGGCCCGCACCTGCAACGCAATATTTCGTGCTTAACCATTGCCATCATGATACTGAAATAATGAAGTAATTATTTAAAAGGGACTGACATGCCCGATGGTCGCATTTTGGCGGTTTCCGCTGCGGGTTTCCTTCTCGTCGGAATAGCGTGGATCCAGTTTTCGCGATTACCATCCATCGTTGAAATCCTGCCTGAACAGCAAGGCGTCTTGGTAAGCAACAGTCAGGTGATTGGACTTCTGGGGCCAGGACGTCACCCCTATGACGCGAGCACGCAGGACGTATATGTCTACAGTACGCTTGTGCAACACAGTTATGCCTTACCCGAACCTGTTCTGGTCGCCGGTTGCCCGTCAGAAGTGAATTTTGTTTGGCAAATTGAGGACGTGGAAGCTTGGCACTTCTCTAATAAGAATATCGACACGGTCGGGCCGCAACTTGCCGCAGAAGTTCAACGCCTTGCACTGACTTCCACCAGCTTCGGCGAAGATCCACGAACGGAAATGCAGGTTTTCGTGAATAAATCGACGCGAGAGTTCTTCGTGGACGGTGCTGCCATCGCTTTTGTGCGTTTTGGCGAACTGCTTTGCCAAAACTAAACATATCATCTCTGGAAGGCGGATGGCGTTTGTAGTTGTTGTGGCTTGACGCACATCGCCGCAATACCAACGTATTGTGAGATCATGTCGACGACGCTTCCTTTCCCAGCCACAAGTTCGACACCCTTTCGCGATGCCCCATTGAACCCCCTCCCCCCCGACGCTACCTTTCTGACAAGAGGGAGCCATCATGACCGCACCACTTATCGACCCGTTCGCCCGCGCGATCACCTATCTGCGCGTCAGCGTCACGGACCGCTGCGATTTCCGCTGCGTCTATTGCATGTCGGAAAACATGACCTTCCTGCCCAAGAAGGACCTGCTGACGCTGGAAGAGTTGGACCGCCTGTGCTCGCGCTTCGTGGCCCTGGGCGTGCGCAAGCTGCGCATCACGGGGGGCGAGCCGCTGGTGCGCCGGGGCATCATGGACTATTTCCGCGCCATGTCGCGGCATCTCGACAGCGGGGCATTGGACGAGTTGACACTGACCACCAACGG
>CAYWND010000594.1:0-2210 GCA_964459085.1 uncultured Oceanibium sp.
ACCCCGCGACCGAAACCCGCACCCTGGCGTGGCACCGCGCGATCACCATGCTTTGGGCACCGATCCAGCTTGCCCTGCTGGTCATGGTGCTGGTCGCCGCCGCCCGTCCCGACCATCTGCTGTGGTGGGAAAAGGCCGGTCTGATGGTCGCAATGGGAACTGCCGCCGGTACCACCGGCATCACTTATGCGCACGAGCTGATCCACCAGAAAAACCGGCTGGAACGCGCACTGGGCGACATCCTGCTGGCCATGGTCGCCTATGGCCATTTCCGGACCGAACATCTGTTGGTGCACCACCGCTATGTCTGCACCCCGCGCGATCCCGTCACCGCGCGCCTGGGCGAAGGCTTCTGGAATTTCTTTCCCCGCGTCCTGGTGGGCCAGATCCGATCCGCCTGGACGACCGAGGCCGCGAGGCTGGCGCAAAAGGGCCAACCTGCCCTGTCGCCTGCAAACCCGCACTGGCGCTATGTGGGGGCCGCGCTGATCTTTGCCGCATTATCCGTCGCGATTGCCGGCCCCTTGGGTCTTCTTTGGTTCGCGCTACAAGCCTTTGTCGCGGTGCTGCTGCTGGAGCTGGTCAACTATCTGGAACACTACGGCCTGACCCGCCGCCATCTGGGCGAGGGCCGGTATGAACACACCCAGCCCCGTCACAGCTGGAACGCGGCCCACAAGATCACCAACCGCCTGCTGATCAACTTGCAGCGCCATTCAGACCACCACTACAAGCCCGACCGCCGCTTTCCGTTGCTGCAAACCTACCCCGAGGATCAGGCCCCGCAACTGCCCTTTGGCTATCCGCTGATGACCCTGATCGCGATGATCCCGCCGATGTGGCGGCGGGTGATGGACCCGCGCGTCGCACGCTGGCGGGACCAGCACTATCCGGACATCACCGACTGGCGCGCCTACGAGACCGGCGCACTGCCTTCACCGCGCTGAAGCGCCCTATTCGGGCCCGCCAGCAAAGATCTGCTGTTCGTCCAGGGGGGCCACCCGCAGGATGTTGGTCGATCCCGGCGTGTTGAAGGGCACACCCGCGGTCACGATGATCGAATCCGTCTCGGACCCGAACCCTTCGTCCCGCGCCGCCCGCGCCGCGCTGACCACGGCCATCTTGAACCGCTCGACCTCGGGCGTGACCACGCAATGCAGGCCCCAGGTCAGGCACAGCCGCCGCGCAGTCCCCGGTTTGGGGGTCAGCGCAATGATCGGCACCCGCGGTTTTTCGCGGCTCATCAGCACGGCGGTGGTGCCAGAATGGGTAAAGCAGCAGATCGCGCGCACGTCGATCGTCTCGGCCACCTCTCGGGCGGCGGACGTGATCGCGTCCGAGACCGAGTGCTTGGACGGCGTCCGCGATGCCTCGATAATCTGTCGATAGACATCGTCGCTTTCGACCGATTCCGCGACATTGTTCATCGTCGTCACCGCCTCGACCGGATAATCCCCGGCCGCCGATTCCGCCGACAGCATCACCGCATCCGCACCCTCATAGATCGCCTGGGCCACGTCCGAAACCTCGGCCCGCGTGGGCACCGGGGACGAGATCATGCTTTCCATCATTTGGGTCGCCACGATCACCGGCTTGCCCTCGCGACGGCAGGCCCGCACCAATCGTTTCTGGATCGGCGGCAGCGCCTGCACCGGCAACTCCACCCCCAGATCGCCGCGCGCGACCATGATCCCGTCGGACGCCGCCAGGATCTCGTCAATCGCCTCGACCGCAGCCGGTTTCTCGATCTTGGCCAGGATCGCGGCCCGACCTGCGGCCAGCTTGCGCCCCTCTTGCACATCGGCGGCACGTTGCACGAAGCTCATCGCCAGCCAGTCGACACCCAGGCCGCATACGAATTCCAGGTCGCTCTTGTCCTTGTCCGACAGCGCGGCCAGCGGCAACACCACGTCGGGCACGTTTACACCCTTGCGGTTCGAAATCTCGCCCCCCGCGATCACCTTGCAGTTGGCGTGGCTTTCCGACCGGTCGATCACTTCCAGGCGGATCTTGCCATCATTGACCAGCACGGTCGATCCATCCGTCAGCGCCGCAAAGATCTCGGGATGGGGCAACTGCACCCGCGATCCGTCGCCCTCGGCATCGTCCAGGTCGAACCGGAACGTCGCGCCGTCTTCCAGCATCTCGGACCCGTTCGCGAACACGCCGCAGCGCAGCTTGGGCCCCTGCAGGTCGGCCAGGATGCAGAT
>CAYWND010000595.1:0-2207 GCA_964459085.1 uncultured Oceanibium sp.
CCGCCCGCCATGAAGGTCAGCGTGCCCGCCTGCGCGCCGCCGATCCCCCCCGATACCGGCGCGTCCACGAACAGCAATCCCCGTGCCGCCGCGTCCTCGGCCACCGCGCGTGCACTGGCCACATCCACTGTCGAGCAGTCGATCAGGCAGCTCTCGGACCGCATCATTGGCAGGATCTCGGCCGCCACCGCGCGCAGGATCTCGCCATTGGGCAGCATCGTGATCACCACATCCCGGTCGGTCGCCGCCGCCGCCGCCGATCCTGCACGCGCCATGCCCTCGACCGCCACATCCGCGACGTCGAACCCGGTCACCGCGTGACCCGCCTTGACCAGATTGGCGGCCATTGGCGCGCCCATGTTGCCCAGTCCGATAAACCCGATTTCCATCCCTGTCCCTCCTGTCACAGCCGCAGCGCGTCGGCGCCTAAGGGCTTGAGCATATTGACCATATCCATGTGCGGCACCGATGCGACATCCGCGTGCCGCCAGGCCGGCGTATTGTCCTTGTCGATGATGACCGCGCGGATGCCTTCGACGAAATCGCCCTGGGATGCACTGCGTGCGGTAAAGCGATACTCCATTTCCAGCGCGGGCCTGATGCTGTCAAAGGCGCGCACCCGGCGTACCAGTTCGACCGCGCTGACCACCGACAGCGGCGAGGCGCGCCCGACCGCCTTGCGCACGCCGTGCGCGAACTCATCCTCGCCCAGACCGCGCAGGATGTCGGCGGCGCCCGCCCCGGCAAAGTCCCGGTCGATCCGGTCGCGCAGGCCCATCAGCGCGCCGTCTTCGGGATCTTTTGCGGCGGCATCTACCGCCGACCAGTCCCCGGTTTCCTCGAGCGTCTCGATCAGCGTCGGCCAGTCGGCGCGGGGAACGTAATAGTCTGCAAAGCCCGCAAGGATCGCGTCTGATGCGTCCATCCGCGCGCCGGTCATCCCCAGGTATTCGCCCAGCCGCCCTGGTGCTTGCGCCAGCAGCAACGAGCCGCCCACATCGGGCACCAGCCCGACGCCGCATTCGGGCATGGCGATCCGGCTGGTCTCGCACACGATCCGGTGCGAGCCGTGGCAGGAGATGCCAACGCCCCCGCCCATGGTATAGCCTTGCATGAACGCCACGTAAGGCTTTGGAAACTCGAAGACCTTGGCGTTCAACCGGTATTCGTCGCGCCAGAATTTGCGTCCGAACTCAAAGTCCCCCTGGCTGGCGGTGTCGTACATCGCCTGCAGATCGCCACCTGCGCAAAAGGCGCGGTCGCCCGCCGCGTCGATCACCACGCAGGCCACCTCGTCATCCTGGGCCCAGTCGTCCAGCGCGGCCTCGATCGCCATGGCCTGATCATATGTCAGGGCATTCAGGGCCTGAGGCCTGTCGAGCGTGATCCGGCCCGCGCGGCGGGTCTTGCGGATGTGGATATCGGTCATGCGGTGTCCCCCGGCGGGACCGGGCCGGACGCTCTTTCGGCTGCGCCGAAACTCGCCCCGCCCGCCGTCCCGCAGTCCCCTTGCACGCTCATGCCCGTTCAGCCAGCAGGGCGCGGGCCACGATCAGGCGCATGATCTCGTTGGTGCCTTCCAGGATCTGGTGCACGCGCAGATCCCGCACGATCTTTTCGATCCCGTAGTCCGAGAGATACCCGTACCCGCCATGGATCTGCAGCGCCTCGTTGGCGACCCGGAAAGCGGTGTCCGTCACGAACCGCTTGGCCATGGCGCAATGCTTGGTGGCATCGCGATGACCCCGATCCAGTTTCCACGCCGCCTGGCGCAAGAAGACGCGGGCGGCCTGCAACTCGATCTCCATATCCGCCAGCTTGAACTGCAGCGACTGGAACTGGTCGATCGACCGCCCGAAGGCCTTGCGCTCGCCCGCATAGGCCAGGGCCGCATCCAGGGCGGCCTGGGCCCCGCCCAGCGCGCAGGCCGCGATGTTCAACCGCCCGCCATCCAGTCCCTGCATGGCATAGGTGAAGCCCTGGCCCTCGTCGCCCACCAGGTTCTCGCCCGGCACCTTGCAGTCATCGAACTGGACCTGAGCCGTGGGCTGCGCGCGCCAGCCCATCTTGCGCTCGTTGGCCCCGAAGCTCAGCCCCGGCGACCCGTCCTGCACCAGCAGGGTCGAGATGCCCTTGGGGCCGTCGTCGCCGGTGCGGCACATCACGACATAGAGATCGGAATAGCCACCGCCCGAGATGAACGCCTT
>CAYWND010000596.1:0-2207 GCA_964459085.1 uncultured Oceanibium sp.
GCGGGTGTAGGCCCGCCCGACACTCAGGTTCAGCGCCTCCTCCAGGCCACGCAACTCGGCCTCGAACGCGCCCGCACCTTCGCGGATCTCGCCGATCGAGCCCTTGAACACCAGCCGCCGCGCATCGACATCCGCCCAGTTGACCAGCCACTCGGTCACTTCGGCGCCGTCATAACGCCCGGCCAGGATATCCTCTTCGGTGATCGCCACCGACTGCAACGCGCCAGAGACTTCGGAATTGTCCACCGACAGGCCGGTCGAGCCTTCGACCGCGCGGGCGTTCATGCCCGTGCGCGCTTGGAAGGTCACACCCTCGAAGCTCAGATCCAGATCATGATCCGTGAACCCGAACACCGCGCCATCCCGGCGCACCAGGCGCCAGCACCGCGCGACGGTCGTCGCCCCGCTTGCAAAGCCTGCCGCCAGCCCCGCCGCGCCGCTCATACGCGGACCTCGACGACCGGCACCGACGGGATCTCTCCGGCAGTAAAGTTTGCGACACTTGTCTCGATCCGGTCGGTGTCAAACCGCACCGGTACGTCGAACTCGAACCCGGCCGTCAACGGCGCGCCCTCGCCCGGTGCGATGTCGAACGAGACATAGCCGCTGGCCAGGTCGACACTCCAATCCTCGGGATCCAGCACATCACCGCCGACTGCAACCGAAACCGTCGCCTCGACGGGTTTCGAGATCGGCCTCAGATACGCCTCTTCGCCCGACCGATAGGATTTGCCCAGCCGGAACACCCGGTTCTCGCCATCGCCGGTCCCGATCACCTGGTCGAACGGCCCCGGCGTGTCCGACGGCTTGCACGATTTGAAATCGGTCCAGTCCTTCCAGCGAAACCCGTACAGCTGGCCGCTCCGCGCCTCAAAGAACGCAATCATCACTTCCAGATCGTCCAGCGACTGCAATCCAAGCCCCGCGTCATACCGCCGGCGCGAATGCGCCCAGGGGGTTGCACGCTCTTCAGCGCCATTGGCCAGCGCCACGATCTCGGTCCGCCGCTCGGGACCACCGGCCGAGCCAAAGGACATCGCGGCGGGAAACCGCACCTCGTGAAAGCTCATCAGGATCCCTCCTCAAAGATTGCGCCGACCGCGCGACAGCGCACGGTTCAATTCGGCCGCCACCTGGCCGCGCGCACGGCTGAACCCGGCGACATCCGGCGTGGTGATGTTCATGGTGACATTCACGGTCCCGCCGCCTTGCGACCGGACACCCAGACTGCCGTCTGGTCCGCGCGTCAGCGGCATGATCGCTTCGGGTCCCGCCTCGCCCATAAGTCCCGTCGCACCGCGCATCGGAAACGCGGTCGGGCCATTGACGATCCCACCGCGAGCAAACGGCACCACGCGGCCCGCGCTAAATGCACCGCCATCGGCAAACAGACCCCCGAACAACCCGCTGATCCCGCTAGTCACAGCGTTCCCAAAAGCAGTCTGGATCGGCTTGAAAGCGCTCGAAAAGACGTTGCCGGCGATCGATCGCCCTGCACCGCGCAGAACATCCGACGCGCGCGCACCATCGAATATCAGATCCTGGAACGCCGACTTGAGGTTGGTCCCCAGCGACCGACTCAGCCCTTTGGCATCCTGGCTAGCAACCCGCATGGTCGAGGCCACGTCCTCCATCTCGGACCGGAATGCATTTGTCATGCTCTGCGCCCCACCGATCGAGCCTTCCAGCTCGCCCAGCATTCCTTCCAGTCGCGCCAGATCATCACCCAGCTCAGCCATCCGTTGTCTCCTTGTCCGGGTATCGCGTCAGCAACGCGTCCAGCCCCGCGCGATCCATCCGCGGCGCCGCCTCGCCCCCGCCTGTCGCCAGGAACATCAGCTCGGCCGGCGTCAGCGCCCAGAATGCCGCCGGCCGCATCCGCATCTCGACCAGTCCCAGGCGCATCAGCCGCGCCCAGTTGATCCGGTCACTCTTCGCCATCGGGGATCTCAAAGGTGCGCTTCAACAGTTGCGCCGCCGCCCGCGCCGCCGCGATCGGCCCGCCTTTGATATCGGCGCGCGCGACCTCTTCGGCACTCATGTCCAGACCCGCCGCCAACAGAACGATGATGTCCTGCGCCGATGGCGTTCCAGCCTCGAACCGCTGCACGACCGCCAAAATGGACTCGTCGCCCAACGCGTGCTCCAACGCCGCCAGCGCACCCAATGTCAGCTTCATCTTGCGCCGTCTGCCGCCGATCACCAGT
>CAYWND010000597.1:0-2206 GCA_964459085.1 uncultured Oceanibium sp.
TCACTCTCGCCCGGTGGCAGGCGGGCCGGGTGGGCGAGATCTGTGACTGGTAAGCGGAAAATTTACTTGGCCACCGGGCGTTAGCCGTGCTGAGATGCGGTCATGACCCCGCGTGCGATTTCCCGAAACCTGGCCCGTCATCTGGGCCTTGCAGCGATCCTTTGCTGCCTTGCAGCACCTGTACAGGCCTGTCGCCTGGCGCTGGCGCTGACCATTGACGTCAGCGGGTCCATCGACCCCGCCGAGTATCGGTTCCAGATGGATGGCCTGGCGGATGCGTTGGCTGACCCGATCATCTCCGAGGCGCTGGTCCAGGCCCAGGCGGCGGTTATGGTGGTCCAGTGGTCGGGCGCGCAGGACCAAGAGATCTCGATCCCCTGGCGCCGGATCACCGATTTCGATACCGCCGATCAACTGGCGTTGCAAGTGCGCCAGATCAAGCGGCGCTGGTATGGCGGCAAGACCGCCATCGGCGACGCGCTGGATCACGTGATCGACCAGTTTGCCCAGGTGCCAGACTGCACCCGACGCGTCATCGACGTCTCGGGCGACGGACAGCTCAATGACGGGACCGAGCTGGCCGATGCCCGCGGGCGGGCGCGCGCTGGCGGGTTCACCGTCAACGGGGTGGCCATAGACCGGGTGGGCCGATCGATCACACAGTTCTACCGCCAGCATCTGATGACCGGGCCGAACAGTTTTGTCGTGACCTCTCGGGGGTATTCCGACTATCCCGAGACGATCCGCAAGAAACTGTTCCGCGAGGTTGTCGTGCCGGCCTTCTGAGGACGCGCGCAATGGCGAGGGCGGTCACGATCTGCATCGCGCTGTGGCTGGTGGTGGGGTCCACCCTGCCCGCCGCCGCGCAGTGCCGCATCGCATTGACGCTGGGTCTGGATGTGTCCAGCAGCGTCGATCCGCTGGAATACGACCTGCAGATCGAAGGGCTGGCGCAGGCGCTGGAAGACGCAGAGGTGCGGTTTGCCCTGTTCCAGATCCCCGGCGCGCATGTGGCCCTGCAGGTCTATGAATGGTCGGGGCCCTATGACCAGCACATCATTGCGGATTGGATGGCTTTGCGCACGCCCGCGGATGCCGACCGCCTGGCGGCCACGTTGCGCGCCCATTCCCGTCGGTTCGCCTACAACCCCACTGCGCTGGGCGAGGCGCTGCGGTTCGGGCACGGCCAGCTGATGCGCGGCCCGGCCTGTGACGCGCGCAAGATCGATATCTCGGGCGACGGGCAAAGCAACGTGGGCATTCCGCCCCAGACCCTTTATGGCCGCATCGATTTCGGGGACATCACCGTCAACGGTCTGGCCATCGAAAGCGACGAGCGGGCACTTGCGCGGTACTACCGGTTCTTCGTGATCTGGGGGCCGGACGCCTTTGTCGAGAAGGCCGCGGATTTCTCGACCTATGGCGAGGCGATCCGGCGCAAGCTGATCCGCGAGTTGGGCGTGCCCCGGATCGGCATGCGATGAGGGCCCTGGCGCTGACCCTGATGATCCTGGCCCTGCCGGTGCCGGGGGCGGCCTATTGCCGGCTGGCGCTCAGCCTTGCGGTGGATGTGTCATCTTCGGTGGACGAGGCCGAGTATGCGTTGCAGAAGAACGGCCTGCTGGCGGCACTCAGTGATCCAGAGGTTGCAGATGCGTTCTTTCGGGTGCCCGGGGCGTATGTGGCGCTGCATGTGTTCGAATGGTCCGGGCGCTACCAGCAGGACGTGATGCTGGACTGGACCGCGATCGTGACGCCTGACGATCTGCGCGGCGCGGTGCTGGCACTGGCCGCCCGCAAGCGGTCCTATGCCGAGTTTCCAACGGCGCTTGGCTATGCGCTGGGGTTCGCCAGTTTCGAGTTTCGCCGCGTGCCGGGATGCGAGCGGCGCAAGATCGACGTCTCGGGCGACGGCGTGAACAATGACGGGTTCCCGCCGCAAATGGCGCGCAACAATCATGACCTGGACACTGTGACGGTGAACGGGCTGGTGATCGGGGACGATCCCGACGTGATGCGGTTTTATCGAAACTCCGTCATCATGGGACCGGGCGCGTTTGTCGAACACGCGGCAACCTTCGCGGATTTCGAGGACGCGATGCGGCGCAAACTGATCCGCGAACTGGGCGAGCCGCAACTGGGACTTCTGGCACGCTGACTTGAGAATCCCGCACGAAGCGCTTACATTTGGTCCGTTCCGCAAGGG